>JAAYEX010000281.1 GCA_012728535.1 Clostridiaceae bacterium
GGAGAGAACAGGCAAGACGCATGCTTCCTGGCAAATACCGGACCAGGCTGCTGACGGGCAGGAAACACTTGAGCAGGCGCCGGAATTGCCTCCTATGACAATTCAGGAAGAACTTTCAGTCTGGGATCGTGCTCTGGCTGCTGAGGCAGGCTATATATTAAAAAAGCGCCTGGACTATCTTGAAAAAATTTCTGACTATGCCAGCCTGTCCTTAGCTTATCTGACAGAATCTAATGAAGAGCTGAGTTTGAAGTATAAGACTATAGGCGGTATTTCACATTTACAGTCAGAGGAAGAGAGCGCCGGAATATTTTATTCCCGCCTGCAGAGATCAGCTGAGGACGACGTTTTTCGTGGCAGCAGCAGTATCGGACCCCATCGTGATGATCTCGACATAAACTTGAATGAATATCCGGCCAGGACCTACGCCTCTCAGGGACAGCAACGGTCACTGGTTCTCTCCTTGAAGATAGCCGAATTGCTTCTGCTCAAAGAATTAACCGGTGAAAGACCCATTTTGCTTCTGGATGACGTCATGTCGGAACTGGACAGCAAGCGAAGAGAGCATTTGCTGCAAATTGTGAGTGGTCACCAGGTTTTTATGACCGGAACAGATAAGGAACATATGTTTGAAAATGATAAAGAACCTGCTGATTTCTCCGGCACAGAGACAAAGCAGTCTATCAATTATTACTATGTCAAGGGCGGCAAAGTTACGCCCGCCAAGTGAAATTTGAGCCGGCGAATGTTACGGAGTCGGGATTGGCTTAAACCGCATAAAAGCTGGCTTTGTGGTATAATCTGACTGTAGAAAATTTTACGAATTTCAAGTGTTGAAACAGGACAAAAGCAAGAAAATATGTATGTACATTTGGGGGCTGATCTTTCCATACCTTTCCACATGATTGTGGGAATATTTGATTTAGATTCAATCCCGGAATCAGCTGAAGACACCCTTGCCTTTATGGCTCAGGCCGAGAAGGATGCCAAGCTGGACCTATTGGTTCCGGACATACCCCGCTCTCTGATCGTAAGCTTAGATAGATCATACTTATCTGCTGTCTCAGCGCAGACCTTGCGTGCCCGCTGTTCTGATCAAAAGCACTTGCAATATGAGGATTTAAAATGACTGATAAAGACAATAAGGAATATATCGAGAAGGCTCAGAATAGTGCGAATTTTCAGGAGCTCTTGCGCCGGGCTGAAGAAGATGCAATGGAGAGGTCCGAGGATGATTTGGTTAATCTGGCGGACAATCCCCATGCTCTGATCGATGACTTTGAAGAAGAGCTTGATGATTCTATCCAGATCACGGACTTTGATACTTCAAGCAGTTCAAGTTATGAAGATAGTGACATCCAGGTTCTGGAAGGACTTGAAGCTGTCCGCAAAAGACCGGGCATGTATATTGGTGATACCACTCTTCGTGGCCTCCACCACCTGATTTACGAAATTGTTGCCAACTCGGTTGACGAGGCTTTGGCCGGACGCTGTGATCAGATTACGGTTACCGTTTTCCCCGACCAGTCGGTTCGCGTAGAAGATAACGGTATCGGTATCCCTGTAGGTATCCACCCGCAGATGGGCATACCGACGATTGAAGTTGTCCATACTCAGCTTCATGCCGGCGGTAAGTTCGGAGGCGGAGCCTACAGTATATCCGGTGGTCTGCATGGTGTGGGCGCCTCGGTCGTTAATGCCCTGTCCGAGTGGATGGACGTAGTGGTAAACCGTGGCGGCAACTCCTACCAGATCCGCTTCGAGCGTGGAGAAACGGTCAAGCCGCTGGAAATTGTCGGTCAAACGGCAAAAACCGGTACAATTACAACCTTCAAGCCGGATACTGAGATTTTCCCCGAGATAGAGATCGACTTCAATCATTTGTTGACGCGTTATCGCGAGATGGCCTTTCTAAACAGTGAAGTGGCCATCACCCTGGTGGATAAGCGGGTTGAACCCCATGAAGTCAGGAAGCTTCACTATGAAGGCGGCATTATTTCCTTTGTTGAATACCTGAACCGCAACAAGAGTGTTTTGCACAAAACGCCGATTTACTTTTCCGGAGACCAGGATGATGTCTTCGTTGAGGTAGCGATTCAATACAATGACACTTATGTTGAAAACGTGTATACCTATGCCAATAACATCGCAACGATTGAAGGCGGCTCGCATCTGACCGGCTTTCGTTCTGCAATAACGAAAACAGTTAATGACTACGCCCGTAAGTATAATTTCTTAAAGGAAAAAGATAAAAACCTTCAGGGTGAAGATATCCGTGAAGGTATGTGTGCTATTGTCAGCGTAAAAATAGCAGATCCTCAGTTTGAGGGTCAGACCAAGACCCGTCTGGGCAACTCAGAAGTACGCACAGTGACCGAAGCTGTGGCCGGAGAAGAATTTGCAACTTTCCTGGAGGAAAACCCGGCTGTGGCAAGAATAATCATGAACAAGTGTATTTCAGCCTCTCAGGCAAGAGAAGCAGCGCGCAAAGCCAGGGATATGACCCGCCGCAAGAGCGCCCTGGAAACGAATGCCCTGCCGGGCAAGCTGTCCGACTGCCAGGAAAAGGATCCTACGCATTGCGAGATCTTTATTGTCGAGGGAGATTCCGCCGGCGGCACTGCCAAAGGCGGACGGGAGCGCAAATATCAGGCGATTTTACCACTATGGGGTAAAATGCTGAATGTTGAGAAGGCCCGTATTGACCGCGTTCTGGAGAATGAAAAGCTGATGCCGATCGTCCTGGCCCTTGGTGCGGGAATTGGCAGCGAGCTGGATTTATCTAAACTGCGTTACCACAAAGTTATTATTATGGCCGACGCTGATGTTGACGGATCTCATATCCGCACCCTGCTGCTGACCTTTTTCTTCCGCTACATGCGGACTTTGATTGACAGCGGCCACATCTACATAGCATGTCCTCCCCTTTATCGTATTTACCAGGGTGACAAGAGCTTCTACGCATACGAAGAAAGCGATGTAGACAAAATTAAAGCTGAGACCGGATGGGAGAACCCGAAGATTCAGCGCTTCAAGGGTCTCGGTGAAATGAACGCCGACCAGCTGTGGGACACGACCATGAACCCGGAAACCCGTCGCTTGAAGCGGGTTGACCTCCATGACGCCTTGCAGGCGGACGAAACATTTACCCTCCTGATGGGAGACCGTGTTGAGCCAAGGCGTGATTTCATTCGCAAGAATGCCAGACTGGCGTCTGTCAATAATTAAGTAGATTGTTTCACGTGAAACATTGGAGCTCCCGGCCAAGAAGCCGGGAGCTTTTTTAATGCCCGGATGATGTTTCACGTGAAACATTTACTTCCTTGCTATGCTTTGCTGTAAAAAGGTAATATTGGAATAATGACGTGATAGAATAAATGAGATCGTTTATAGGAATTAAGTGCCTTTGAATGGAGAGTAAAATACATGAGCCTGGTTATTGCTGTTGCCAATCAAAAAGGGGGTGTGGGTAAGACCACCAGCTGTATAAGTATCGCTGCTGCCATTGCTGACAGAAAACGTTCTGTCTTATTAGTGGATGTTGACCCGCAAAGCAATACCACTTCCGGTCTAGGTGTCAAGAGAAACTCTATCGAATTATCCAGCTATGATTTACTTCTGGACGATTCGATTGATGCAAGTGATGTAGTCCACAATGTGAGGAAGAACTTTGACCTGATTCCTGCAACTATTGACCTGGCAGGTGCTGAGATAGAACTGGTTCCCCTCCTTCAGCGGGAACATAAACTGCGTCAGGCTCTGGCAGCCGTCCGCGATAAATACGACTACATCATCATGGACTGCCCGCCGTCGCTTGGTCTGCTCACCTTAAACGGACTGGTTGCAGCAGAAGCAGTTCTGGTTCCGGTGCAAGCTGAATATTACGCATTAGAGGGCCTGATGCAACTTTTCTCTACTTTGGATATCGTGCGCAAGACTCATAACCCGAAATTGAAGCTGGCAGGTGTCTTTATCACCATGTTTGATGTTCGCACCCAGTTGTCCCAGCAAGTAAAAGATGAAGTAGCCTGGTATTTCGCAGACAATTTTCTCAAAACCGTCGTACCGCGGAACGTCCGCTTAAGCGAAGCGCCAAGCCATAGTCAGACGATATTTGAGTATGATAAAAGATCAAAAGGCGCCAAGGCCTATGCACGTTTAGCCGATGAATTGTTGGCCAAACTTGAAAGCAGGGACTGGCAGCAGGGCAAAATAGGTCATTTCGATTGATCGTCAGTTTTTTCAGCGAATAATTCATTGAACAAAAAAGGAGCTAATCTATGTCGGAAGCAGTTAAAGGCAGTACAAAAAAACCTGATGAGAAACCAAAGCGCAAGGGAAAAGGCCTGGGCCGCGGCTTAGATGCACTCTTTGAACCGGCATCTGCACAAGCTCCTTCCGGAAATAATAAAGACCGGCAGGAAGTCCGCATGGTTGACATAAACGATCTGGTGCCCAACCGAGACCAGCCTCGGAAAGACTTTGATCCGGACAAGTTGGCAGAGCTGGCCGAATCGATAAAGGATCAGGGAGTAATTCAGCCCCTGATCGTTGCGGCAGAGGATACAGGTGAGCCCCCATATATTATTGTGGCGGGAGAAAGACGCTGGCGTGCATCCCGCTTAGCCGGCTTGAACCAGGTACCTTGTTTGCTCCGCCGGCTGGATACTCTCGAAATGCAGCAGCAGGCTCTTATTGAAAATATTGTACGTGAAGATCTTAACGCCATTGAAGAAGCTGTCGCCTATGAAGAACTGGCCAGAGAATACGGCATTACCCAGGATACCCTTGCCCGCGCCCTGGGTAAAAGCAGGTCTGCAATCAGCAATACCATGCGCCTCTTACAGCTGCCGGATTCAGTTCAGGATTATGTCAGGAATGGCCAACTGTCCGCAGGACACGCCCGCACACTATTGCCCCTGCCTCTGCAGGACCAGGAGGAGACAGCAGATCTGATCAGAGACAAGCAGCTGTCGGTGCGCGAAACCGAAGACCTGGTTAAAAGAATTTTAAATCCGCCCCAAAAGGTCAAACCGAGGCAGAAGGCAAATACCGCCTTCGCCCTGCATGCTAAGAAGATCGAAGAGGAAATGACCCGGGCAATGGGAACAAAAGTTCGTATTAGTTCGCGCGGAGACAAAGGTGATATTGTTATAAGCTATTCCTCTGCAGATGAATTGGAACGCATCATTGATCAAATAATAAAGGAAAGATAACAAGAACATATGTGCGCTTAGGCGGCATTGTCTGATAGTTATGAGTAATAAAGTCCATAAACGCATGGTCGGCTGGCCCTGGGGCATCCTTTCAGTTATATTGAGCACCTTCATTCTAACTGCCACAATTTGGTATATGAGGAATATCGGGGATGTCAGTTTTGAACAGCTTCTCTTCCACATACGAGTACCCGGTGAAACTACGGGATTTAACCCTCTAAAGAGTTTTGGTCCGCCTGCTCTGATAGCTGCCTTGTTTGCGGCCGTACTTTACTATCTTTTAGCCAGATTCGTACTTATCAGACATAGGATTAAAATCCGAAATGCTATTTTGCTGACAACCGGCATCTTCTTACTGGTAGTCGTATTTGCCTTGGGACAAATCGGCCTCTACAGTTATTTGCAGAGTATGTCTCATGAATCCTCCGCCTGGGCGGAATACTATACTGACCCGGATGATGTCAAACTGATTTTTCCGGAGAACAAGCGAAATGTTATTTATATCAATTTGGAGTCCATGGAAACAACCTATGCTGACACAACAAACGGTGGAGCCATGCAGCAAAACCTCATCCCGAACCTTACCGACCTACTTCTGGATGATGACAACATCTCTTTTTCTCATAGCAGGCGAATAGGCGGGGCCAACCAATTCGCATCTTTAGCCTGGACAGCTACTAGCCTGGTCGGACAGATGGGCGGGATTCCGCTTAAGTTGCCTGTGGATGATCCCAACGCCTTCAATGCCAAAAACGGCGAATACTTGCCCGGAGCCACCATGATTGGCGATATTTTGAAAGAAGAAGGCTATTATCTGGAAATGTTGATGGGTTCAAGTTCAAGCTTCGCCTCACGAGATGACCTTTATCGAATGCATGGCGACTTTGTCATGACTGATTACAGATACCTGGCCCTCAACGGCTATATCCCTATAATCGACGGCATGTACGAGTTTGACTTTTGGGGGATTAACGATGAAAGATTGTTTGAGATTTCCCGGGAGCGTCTGAGCGAGATAGCCCAGCAGGATCAGCCGTTTTTCGTATCTATTCTGACTGTAGATACTCATTTTCCGGAAGGATACCAGTATGAAGACAGGGAAAGATTGCACCAGTCAAACTATGCCAACAGCATCATGTGGTCTGACCGGGACGTTGTTGAATTCGTCGAGTGGTGCCTGGAGCAAAGCTTTGCCGAAAACACAACCATCATCTTAATCGGCGATCATCTTTCCATGGATAAGACTTTTTTTGAGGATATTCCGACAGGCTACCAGCGGCGTATTTATAATGTGATTATAAATTCCGCTCTGGACTTGTCTGAAGAAAGACAGTATCAGCGCTTGTACACAGTAATGGACCTTTACCCGACAACCCTTGCCGCCATGGGCGTTACAATAGAGGGTGACCGCTTAGCCTACGGCACTAATCTCTATTCGAACCAGCCGACCTTGTACGAGATAATGGGTGAGGCAGGCTTGGCGGAAATGCTGGACAGTCCCTCGTCTTTTTATAACGATAAATTCTTGTATAATGTGGAAGCAGGCACTGACAACACAAAAGCAGGAACACAGCCTTAGTTTCACAGGCTGGACAAAGGATCGCGAGGATTTAGCAGATGGCACAATCAATAAAATACCGTTTTGACGAAGTTATGCTCCGTTATGTCAAAGAATTGAATCTTAAGACAACGGCCTTCGGTGGCTATAACAGAGAAGACGTCTACGACAAAATTAAGCTGTTGATCGCCGATGCCCGCCAGGTCTGTGAAGATGTCTATGAAGAAGCTGTCCGTGAACTTCAGGGCGATGCTGCCGCTTCGGGTGTAAAGCTCGATCAGGCACAGATCAATAATCTCCTGGAGAATATTGATGAGCTTGAAGCCCGGGTGACAGAGCTCGAAGAAACAGAGACCGGCCTTA
>JAAYEX010000282.1 GCA_012728535.1 Clostridiaceae bacterium
CAGGCAAAAAACACCCCGGAGGTTAATCCGGGGTGTTGGGACATTTTGTTAGCTTAATGTTACTGAAATACTTTTACCTTAAGTTATTTTTATAGGAAAATATAACGCAGGATAAAGAGTAGGGACAGTATAAACATAAGCGGACTGACCTTCTTGCGGTTTTCTCTGCCAGTCAAAAGATTGATGGCAACGTAGAAAATGATACCGAAGGAGATGCCTTCAGCGATACTGTAGAAGAAGGGCATTGCGATTACTGTGATGTATGCTGGGATTGCTTCTGTGAGATAATCAAAATCAACCTTCAAAAGAGAGGTCAACATCAGGAACCCGACATAGATCAAGGCTGCACCGGTCGCAAAGGCCGGGATGGCTATAAAGATAGGTGAGAGGATGATAGCGATCAGGAAGAGAATACCCGTGGTTAAAGCAGTCAGTCCTGTACGTCCGCCCTCAGCTACACCGGCTGAACTTTCAACGTAGGTTGTTACTGTCGAAGTACCAAGCAAGGCGCCTGCTGTCGTACCTACGGCATCTGCCATAAGAGCACCCTTAATATTTGGCAATTTTCCTTCTTCATCCAACATATCCGCTTTGGTAGCGACCCCGATCAGTGTTCCCAGAGTGTCAAACAGATCAACAAAGAGGAAGGCGAACATGATTGCGATAAAGTCGCCTATATTCTTGAGATCAACCGCTTTGAAGTTAAGAGCCTGTCCTGCAATTTGCCCAAATTCTTCAAAGTGCGTTCCCAGAGAGAAACTCGGATACAGTGAGAAGAAACTTGTGGCCGGGTCGGGCACGTAAAGTCCGATCGCCTGAGAAATCATTCCCAATATCCAGGCACCAAGTATACCAATCAGAATGGCACCTTTGACTCGCTTGTAGCTTAGGATAGCTATAATGATGACACCAACTAAACACAGAATAGCGGAAATACCAGCTGTATTAATGGCAGTTTTGAAATTGTTGAACTCAACGAGTGTGGGTCCTTCGCTGACCAGATTAGCGTTTTGTAATCCAATAAAAGCTATAAACAAGCCAATACCGGCGCTAACTGCATGTTTCAAAGACAAAGGGATCGCATCAAATATTGCTTCGCGTACAGGAGTCAGCGAAAGAATAATGAAGATAATTCCTTCTATAAATACAGCGAACAATGCTGTTTGCCAGTTGTAGCCCATTTGCAAGACTACTACATACGCAAAATAAGCATTTAGCCCCATTCCTGGTGCCAGTGCAAATGGCAGATTGGCAAAGAAAGCCATCAAAATACTGGCAAGTGCTGCTGCCAAAGCAGTGGCAATTAACACACCGCCTGACGGCATTCCTGCATCACCCAGGATCTGAGGGTTTACTGCCAGGATGTATGCCATTGTCATGAAGGTAGTAAGACCGGCCATCAGTTCAGTTCTGATGTTGGTTTTATTCTCCTCCAGTCTGAATAATCTTTCAAACATATATTACCTCCTCAGGTTTATTTTCTCTCACTTGGAGAGCGTCTCCCTAGAAGAATAGCACGACTAATTGCTAATATCAATTAAAATACTAGTGCAAGTGTATAGGACGATGTGTTATCTTCCGCTATAATAGCTGTCGTTGACACTTTTTAGCTATGCTCGTATAATTTTTAGAATGTAAACTGTTAAATGAATATATAAGTATATAAAGGAAAATAAGGAAGAGAAAATGTATAAAAAAGTAGATAGCAAGTTGGATTTTGTTTCTCGCGAGTTAGAAGTGCTCAAGTTTTGGAAAGATCACGACATAATTGACAAGTCTTTATCTCAACGCAAAGGAAATGAGATTTATTCCTTTTACGAAGGACCTCCCACAGCAAATGGAAAACCACATACTGGTCACGTCTTAACGCGTGTAATCAAAGACCTTATTCCCCGCTATCGCACCATGAAGGGTTATTATGTTCCGCGCAAAGCCGGTTGGGATACTCATGGACTTCCGGTAGAGCTCGAAGTTGAGAAAAAACTCGGATTGAATGGTAAAGAACACATCGAAGAGTTCGGTGTGGAAAAGTTTATCGAAGAATGCAAAAAAAGTGTTTGGAAATATCTGAATGAATGGGAAGAAATGACAGAACGTGTAGCGTTTTGGGTAGATATGGATAATGCGTATATAACCTATGAAAATGACTATATTGAGTCTGTCTGGTGGGCACTTAAGGAGATATGGAAAAAGAATTTAATCTACAAAGGTCATCGGGTTGTTCCTTACTGTCCGCGCTGCGGCACAGCTCTTTCCAGCCATGAAGTAGCTCAGGGCTATCAGGATATAACTGAAACCTCTATCTACGTGCGTATGCCCGTAGAAGGTGAGGACAATACTTATTTCGCTGTTTGGACGACTACTCCCTGGACTTTGCCTTCAAATGTCGCCTTGTGCGTAAATGCAGATGAAGAATACGCTCTGGTAGAAGTTTCAGGCTCTGAAGAGCATGAGAAGATAGGTGCTCGCTACTACCTGGCCACAGCATTAATTGAAGAAATTTTTGGTGAAAATGCGAAAATTATTCGTACTATGCCCGGTAGTGCATTATTGAATAAACGCTATGTTCCGGTTTTTGATTACGCCAATAAGCTGATTCAAGATCCCCAAAAAGCATTTTATATAGTTGCCGATCCCTACGTAAACCTTGATGACGGAACCGGTATTGTTCATATTGCGCCGGCCTTTGGAGAGGATGACGCTCGTCTTGGG
>JAAYEX010000283.1 GCA_012728535.1 Clostridiaceae bacterium
CGGTGACGAGGTCGAACTTTATCCACAGGAAGAAACAGTGCGCGTGCGCTCAGTGCAGGTCCACGATGACGCTGTTGAATCCGCACAAGCCGGACAAAGAGTTGCGGTCAATCTTTCCGGCACGAAAAAAGATGAAGTGGAGCGCGGGGATATCCTAGCCGAAAGCGGCTCCCTCTACCCTACTTATATACTGGACGTTGACATGAGATCTTTAAAACATAGTCGCTTTCAGATAGAAAATGGCATGCGCGTGCACCTGTATCATGCATCCAGAGAATTGTTGGCCCGGGTGATCCTGCTTGACAGGGATTTGCTTGAGAAAGGCGACATCGCCCCTGCTCAACTGCGTTTGGAAGAGCAAACATACATCAAGCAGGATGATCATTTCGTAGTTCGCTTTTATTCTCCGCTTGAGACGATAGGCGGGGGTCTCGTCCTTGATCCGCTTGCTAACAAGCGGAAGCGCTTTGAAGATCTGGATGACTTTGAAATCATGAGGACCGGCGATGCTGCGGCAAGACTGGATCTGGCGCTGAAAAACAGTGGTTTGCGCTTTAAAGCTCTTAACGAAATCTACTATCGTGCAGGTATTAACAAAGCAGCCGGCAGGGAGCAACTGCAGGAATTAATTTCAAGAGGGCGAGCCTTGCAGTTGAACGATCAGACAGCACTTCATATTTCCGCCATGGAAACTCTGGCGGCCAAGTGCAGTGAGATCCTGGAGAAATTCCATCAGGATCTGCCTTTGGAACAGGGTATGAAGCGCGAGTCACTGCGCACACGTCTCTTAGCAAGGACTCCAATCCAGCTTTCTGACCGGGTAATCGATGAACTGATAAAGCTGGGATATATCGAAGACAGATCCGGAGATATTGCCTTGAAAAGCCATTCTGCAGATTTATCTCCACAGGAACAACTACTGATTGAAGAGCTAAGCGCACGCTTTGAAACTGAAGCCTTCTCTCCCAGCGCGACAGATGAGCTGATTGCCGAGTACAGCAAAAAGGATAAGCTTGATCAAATTCTTTCACGGATGGTAAACGATGGCATTCTGATTCGCTTAACTGACCAGATATTGATGCACCATAAGATCGTGGAAAAAGCTCTTGCTCAGGTGAAAAAAGATATCGGCGAGCGCGGATCCGTCACACTCGCCGATTTTCGTGATGAAATTGGAACTACCAGAAAGTTTGCAATTGCAATTCTGGAATACTTTGACCGCATGAAACTTACTAAGCTTAGCGGTGATGCCAGGGTCTTACTTAGCAACTAAGTTTTTTACAGTATATTTTTTAACCAACCATACCGGATTATAAGAAAGTTTTGACTTTCGCAAACCGGGGTCTCCGGCGTCATCTTCTCTATTGACGTAAATTATATTTTCATTGGTGAATTCACGCACAAAGCTGGTCATCAGAACCTGATAAGCACCACGGTAATTAGTGTTTGCCTTTTCAACATGTACGTAAAGCGTATCCCCATCATATTCACCCAAGGAAAAGCCGACAATTACATCATCTTCTGCATACAAAGCAGCACCAAAGGCACGATAAAGGTCCATATTATCCAAAACTTCATGGATTTTGCTTGCCTCTTCCAGGGTAGCTGCATCCGCTTCGGTATCATTCTCAACATAACTATCCAAAAAAGCGTGTAGGTCAGGGATTATTTCTTCATCAATGATGCGAAAACTATTATAAGGATAAAACCTGTTAAAACGACTGATATTATTTCTGGTCGAGCGATGTATTTTTCCCTTGAGTTCCAAAAGTTCTTTAGCTTCGTAGAGATAATCGAAATAATCTCTCTCTTCGCATATATCCATCCCGGCATAATGACTTTCCAATACAGGCAAGTCAGCTTCACCTGCAATAGCATACTGCAATTCTCCATTGTGCTTGCAGGAAGCACAGAATTCGTCAATCAGACGCATGCCTTCTTCCCGGTCCCCGCCCAATGGAACAGTGAATGCGCATTCATCATCAAATATGCGCATGCGGAAAATTAGCTTGCCGGCAGCGAAAGCATACTCATACTTAAAGGCATCCCTCCAAATGTAAGTACCGCCTATGGTCCAATCACAAAGTCTCTGGGGGTGCAAGGTCAGGTACGGAGCAACTTCCGGAATAGTTTCGAGTGTCAGTTTCTTAAATTCAAGCATAATAGACGCAAAGAAGGCGAAGTCTCTTATTGGGAAAAAGACCTCGCCTAAATAGTGAAATACACTAATCTTCGCTTACATACCCCGCCTTCTGCAGGATCTCCAGCGCTTTTTCAGAATTTGATTCCGAAACCATTACTACGGGTCCGGTACAGCCCATTCCGCTCTGAGCGTAAATTTTTTCACGCCAGAGGACATTGACTGCATCATCCAGATCCAAAACTTCAATGCCGCTGATCTCGAAGGTCACAACTTCAGTGGGCGGAGCTGAAACTTCCTCGTCTGCCTCTTGCTTGCTTGACTTGGAACGGCGTTCTTCAAGAATCTCGGTTAGACCTGCTTTCTTAGCCAACTCCATTTCCTTCTTATAAACATTGACCAGATCACCTTTAGCCATAGCTGCAGCATAACGAATTGCTCCCGCTATCAAACTTGAGCCCGAAGCGCGCGAAATAATCAGCACGATTCCATTCATGCCTTCGCCTACACCCGGTCCATAGCCTTCTCCTACGGTCTCATAACTACCGCCTGAAGAATATGCAGACAGCATTTTCACCAGAACATTTCCGGTGAGTGAATCTGCTACCAGCACATCTTGTGAGCCCAGTAATACGTCGTTCCCACGCATGACGACTCCGCCGTCAGCACGTTTAGAACGTGCAGCTGCTATCGGATAACCATTATCACTGAGTTTTTTCAGTATCATTTCTGCTTGACGGGCACCATCCAGATTGAGGATGCCCACTCCCGGATTCTCTATGCCATAGGCCTTGGCGGTAGCAATACCTGCAATTGCTCCCTTGACCATAGCTTCAACGCGGTCGGTAGCAGCAGTTCCTGTAGTTGTTGCCAGGAAATAGCTCTGACCTGTGGCCGGTGCAACGACACGGCCAATTGTTGCTACTCCGATCGGGAATGGGTAGTGCATCGCGACAGCAGCATCCGCTTTGCCTTCATTAAGCAGCTTTTCCATTTCCTTGAGGCAGTCATCCGCACAATCTGCATAGACAGTTTCAACACCTTCTGCTTCGAGAGTTCCGATATAAATGACTTCGATACCATCACGAGCAGCTTCCAGACAGGCTGCCATAACGTTGTTTTCGCCATGTTCTGAGCCTACACCGGGAACTGCGATACTAACGCTCTTAGCGAAAGAACCCGTTTCAATACCCTGTGCTATTTCCTCGAAGACACTAGCAATTTCTCTTTTAATATCAGTCATAAGATTACCTGCTTTCCAGCAGACTGGAAGCGAAGTCACGCAGAGATTCGGCAATCAAGCCACGGATCTCATCACGTGATACTGTTGCTTCCTCTTCAGCACCTTCGTTAGCCTGAACGATGAAAGAAATACCGTCGAAGAGATTGGTCAAACGCCCCAGGAAGAGTGAGCCTTTACCAACAATCATGACTTTGCTCATATTTCCGCTGAGAATTTCCTGTCTGGCATGACCAAGATAAGGCACGCCTGAAGGAATATGACCCTGCGTCGGGGCAAATCCTGGAACACCGTGCTTAACTACAAAATCGTTAAGTTCTTTACGATCCAGATCACCACGCTTAACTGCCAGTGCACCGATCATTTTCATGTTTGACTGTGGAACGTCCCCGGCGCCAGCGGGTTTGGTGACATCAGGATTCTGCATCTCCGGTGAATACTTATCAATGTCGGTTACTTTCATTCCTGCTCTTTCGAGAGGATCAACAACCAGAGAACCGATTACATTCTGTGGTGAGCTGCCTGTACCGACTGTATGTGTACCCTGAACATCAAGATTGATTTCCGGATTTACTCCGTCGTTAGCTGAGAGAATGGTCGCAAAACCGCCTAAAACATCTTCCAGAATCGGGAGACCTTTTTTGACGTGGTCTTTGCCGTTCATTCCAAGTTTGGCAGTACTGCCTCCGGCTGTTACGGCCACACACTTGAATGTGCCTGCTTTAACCAGTGAAGCTGCGATAGTAAGTGCATGTGAAGGTGCAGCACAGAAACCCCGTGTGTCGGAACCGGTAGCATTAAGCAGTCCCGCAATTTCCGCGGATGCTTTGGCGAAGTTGCCGCCACCGCGCTGGTTCATGTCACCACAGGCTTCTTCTGAACAATCAATCACATATTCAACCTCACCCGGATCTATGCCGGCATC
>JAAYEX010000284.1 GCA_012728535.1 Clostridiaceae bacterium
CTCTTCATAATGCTTCACCTCTTTGGCGTCCTCCAAAGTTTGAGTTTTTGCAGCAGTAGTTTTTGCAGCTGCAACTTCTTTCTTTGCTGCAGGCTTCTCTGCTTTTTTGACTATCTTTTCAGCAACTGTTTTCTCTTCTTTTTTGCTCACTACGGGAGCCTTTGTCTCTGCAGGCTCTTTTGCCTTTTTCGCCGATGCAGTAATTTCGGCAGAAGTCTCAATTACCGGGTCAGCAGCTTTCTCAGCCACCTTTTTGCGAGCAGCCGGCTTGGCAGCAACCTGCTCAACACCGCCCTCTTCGGCCTTGACCGTCTTAGGTGCAGGTTTTTTCTTTGTCTTGGCTTTTTCAACACTGCTGTCAGAAACAGTTTTTGCCGGAGCAATTTTGTCTGCCTTGACAGAACCTGTCTCAGCTACAGTTTTCTTCACCGGCTCAGGAATCTCCTCTTTAGCGGCGATCACCTCGGCAGGTTCAGTCGCAGCCGCATCTGTCTTGGATTCGTCTATAGTATCAGCAGTCTTCTTTTTGCTCTTTTTAACGACTTTAATCACACTGGTAATACTTTTTCCGGAAATTCCCTTCATTTCGATAGTCGATCCGGGACCGTCCAGGGTTTTTAATTCGAGGGCAGGATCAATTGAAGCAGCTGGAATTATCTCCTCTTCTTTTGCGGGAGTTTCTTCAATTTCTTCTTCCGGTGGTAGTTCCACCTCTTGTTGCAACTGTTGGCGCAGAGCCTCTTCTTCAGTCATAAAACCGGCTCTGAGTCCAGAATCTGCTTCTTCTCTTCTAACCATATATATCTAACCTCCCTCTTCGCTTAACACGGCTTTATCGACCGCATTTCGAATGGTGTGTTCTAATGTTCCTTCTTTTACGGCAATTGCCGCACACGAGTTCATTCCCTGACTTGCTCCCAGTTCTTCTCTGCTGTGTGGCAATTCTCTTATTTGGACCTTGTCCGACAGTTTGCTTAATCCGATTATCTTTTTGCGGGATGAGGCACCGAGGTCATCGGACAAAAATATTGTTCCCCGAAAATTCTTCTTCAGTGCGATTTCGATACGATCTATGCCGAGAATTACTTCATTGGCACGTCGCGCAAGTCCCCTCATACGCAGATAATAGTTCAAACAAGTTCCTTTCTTTCGATATCTTCCAGTTTAATCAGTTTCTCAAGTTCCTGCAGGATTTCTTCCGGCACCTGCCGGCGCAGGGATCGTTGCAGTGAGCGATGCTTTAAAGCAAGCTGATAACAGCTGTAGCAATTACATATATATGCACTGCGACCCTGCATGTGAGGCCCGGGATTAATTCCCATGCGACCGTCAGCTGCGGATACGATACGCAAAAAACTTGCTTGATCGCCTTTCCTGCGGCAGGCTACACACATTCTTTGCTGTTTCGCGCGCATTATAGCACCTCGGTCCTGCTTCGTCTTATTCTTCCTCTTCGTCTGTGGCTTCAGCTTCTTCGCTCTCAAAAGCTGCTGCATCATCAGACATAACATCTATCGTTTGCTCAAGGTTGTCAAAGAAATCGATAGCTTCGCGCTCATCTGCAGGTCCTGTTGCGTCCACCTGCAGGAGCTCATCGTCCATCTCATCATAATCTTCTTCATTAAATACAGCATCATCAGAATCGAAGCGCTCAGCTTCGTCAGCTGCGACCGCCTCATCAAATCCGGGCAGCCAGGCCGCTTCGATCATCTCCCGATACTGTGATTCACTCTTAATGTCTATTTTCCAGCCTGTCAGCTTTGCAGCAAGCCGGGCGTTTTGCCCTTCTTTTCCGATCGCCAGTGAAAGCTGATGATCGGCCACAATAACACGGGCGCTCCTGTCTTCTTCTTCAAGTATGACACGAACCACCTTGGCCGGAGACAGTGAGTTGCTGATGAAAACCTGAACATCAGGGTCCCAGGCAATTATATCAATTTTCTCACCATTCAATTCATCTATTACAGCTTGCACTCTCAGACCACGCTGTCCGACACAGGCACCGACCGGATCGACATTAGGATCGTTGCTGATGACCGCCATCTTCGTACGGGAACCGGCTTCTCTGGCAATGCTGATAATCTCAACGACACCGGTGCCTATTTCCGGAGATTCCTGTTCAAAAATGCGTCGTACCAGATCAGGATGGCTGCGTGAAACGATAATAATCGGACGATTGCGACGCTCGTCAACCTTGAGGATATAAAAACGCATCCTCTGGTTGAAGCGGTAATTGTCCAGCTTTGACTGCTGGCTGTATGGCAATACAGCTTCAGCACGGTCTATATCTACAGTTACTTCACTGCGGTCTTTGCGCTGGACCACTCCGGTAGCCAAGCCACCCACACGGTCGGAGAATTCATCATGAATACGCTCTTTTTCAGCCTGAGAAAGGCGTTGGTTTATTACACTCTTTGCGGTCTGGGCAGCCAGACGGCCGAAATCTGCAGGATCTACCTCTTTGACCAGCTGATCGCCGGGCTCCAGTTCATCAGATAAGGCCAGTGCCTCTTCCAATGAAATCTCTGAGTTGGGATCTTCAACTTTCTCGACTACGGTAATAGGCTGATACACTCGCATCTCGCCTGTTTCTCGGTCGATATGCGCTGTAATGCCGTCATCGCGCTCCTCATCCCCATCATCGTCTGCCCGTTCAGCACGATCCTTGTCCTTGATGCGAATAACAAACTCACGACGGTAGGCAGCGACCAGCGCTTCCTCGATCGCCTCCAGGAGCGTTTCAGTTTCAATGCCACGCTCTTTCTGCAGTGATTTCAGGGCATCAATAAATTCCCGGTTCATATTTTCTCCTTTATCCTATCCTGCAAAATGCAAGTCAATTCTTTAAAAGACTACTTCGCGTTTAATGTGCGCTATTTGCTTCAGGGGAAACATGATTTCTTCCCCGTCACGCTCAATGCCGACCTTATCTTCTGAAAAAGTCAGTGGACCGACAAATACTTTTTCTCCATCAACGGCAGCGTAAAGTTTCACGCTGACTATTTCGCCTTCATACCTGATAAAATCAGCCATATCCTTCAGCGGGCGGTCCAGCCCCGGTGATGAGACTTCGAAGGCATCATAATGGTCTATCTTCAAATCAAATTCGATCATCGGATCCGCCAGCTCGCTCAACTCTGCCAGCTGTTCAAGGTTAACCCCGCCTTTACGATCAGCAATCAGACGTAAAATCGAGCGGTTACCCGCTCGTTCTGTCTCAACATCTAACAGCTCAAGACCAAGCGACTCCGCCACAGGCGATATTTTTTCCATAATCTTCTCTTTTTCAGATAAAGTTTTCATGAAAATATCTCTCCTACAAACGAAAGAGCGGGACCCCCGCTCTTTCTACGTACCAAAAGTATCATATGTATTATAGTCCGCTTTGCGCCTAAGGTCAAGTGGCCGCGGCTTCTCACACACTATCACCGCATAAAAGATTTTTGCGGAAAGTCCTATGTTTTTTCAAAGCTCTGAAGTAGAATGATACTATGTTCAAGGGCAGAAAGAAAGGAGAATAAAATGATTGATTTAATAGTAGGAGCTAAGGGCTCAGGAAAGACCCCGCTCATGCTGCAGGAAATTGAAA
>JAAYEX010000285.1 GCA_012728535.1 Clostridiaceae bacterium
TGGTGACCCTAGGGGGAATCGAACCCCCGATTCCGCCTTGAGAGGGCGGCGTCTTAACCGCTTGACCATAGGGCCGCATGCTGAAGTATTATAACAGTTCACTTGTACAGCTGCAAGAGATTTATCTTCCTGCTCAATTGAAAAGTTAAATTCCCGTTTGCATCAGGGCATTGCTCTTTCAAAGTTAGTCATGGCATTAGTTCGTCAAATTGCATACTCTTGTAAATATTAGCCAAAGCAGAGTATGAAGGAGGACTAATGGCTAAACATTTAAGCGCTCTGGAACGAGAGCAAATCTTTAAGTATCTCAACGAGAGAAAAAATCTGAATGAAATAGCAAGGCTGCTTTCCAGAGACAGGAAAAGCATTGTCATGGAAATCAAAAGAAATCGCTATTTCATCCACAAGGGAAGTTTTGGCATGGCTAAAGTCTATTGCCAGAAGGCTACTGATAGAACTTGTGTGAAAAAAGATGTATGTCCACACTGCCCAACAAGAAACAAATATTGTTGGACATGCCAAAAATGCGTACGGTACTGTGACGACTATATCAAAGCCGGTTGTGAGCAGATTACAGCTAGTCCTTATTGTTGTAATGCATGCCCCAAGGACAGTAGCTGTACCTTAGCGCGTTACCGATACAGCCCTCTAACTGCTCAGAAAAGCTACGAAAAGCGTCTGGTAGAAACAAGAAAAGGCATCAGTCTGAACGAGAAGCAATTGGATGACATCGGCAGAATAATTAATGAAGGCAGCAAAAAAGGTCAATCCATCAATCACATTGTCGCAGCCAACAGGGACAGATTGCCCTGCTCGTCACGAACTATTTATTCGCTAGTCAGAAAAAATCTTGTAGGTGTAAGCCTCTTTGACTTGCCAAGGACAGTTCAGAGGCGACAAAGGAATGCCAAAAAGTCCGGACACAAGGTAGATCAGGCTTGCAGGCAAGGCAGAACTTACCAGGACTTCCTGGACTTCAAAGGCAAGCATCCTGAGCTGGATCATGTACAGATGGATACTGTAGAAGGAGTGCAGGAAGATGTTAAGTGTTTTCTCAGCTTGTCCTTTCCTCATCTGCAGCTAAGTCTCTTTTTCTTACTGGAAAGGCAAACAGCTTACCATGTCAAAAGCTTTTTCTACTGGCTGTACAAAGAAATCGGAGAAGAAAACTTCAAAAAACTTTTCCCTTTGGCTTTGACTGATAGAGGCTCGGAATTTACTGATCCTGAAAGTATAGAACATCTTGGAACAAAGATATTTTACTGTGACGCCATGGCTTCACACCAGAAAGGACATGTGGAGAACCAGAATGGACTCTTCAGAAGGATTGTGCCGAAAAAACATCACATCGACGGTCTGGAGTTTGAAGACTCTTTCCTCATTAACAGTCACCTGGCCTCATACATCAAAAAATCTCTGAACCAAAAAACGCCCTACGAACTTCTTTCTCTGCTCTACGGAGAAGAACTTTGCAGGGCGCTTAGGCTAAAACATATACCCGCCAATGAGGTTCTACTGAAGCCTCAGCTGCTTCAGGGGAAACTGAAGCGCAAACATTACGAGACATAAGCTGCATATCTCTGCTTTGGCTGCGGCATACATTCTATAAAGCACACTAGGGGTTTCGACTTGCAAATTTTATTGTCAGGGACAAACTTCTGTTTGCCTTGCCGATTTTCCCTAGTATATGCAAATATTAGCATCTTTCGAACAGCTTATGCAGGAACTTATGCAAAATTTTTTGACTCTTCTAGCTTTTTCAGGGATTTACTTCTGCAAACGGGAATTTAACTTTTCAATTGAGCGATTTATCTTCCTAATTCGTAAAGGGCAATCGATCCTGCCATCGCGACATTAAGCGATTCGGCCTGTCCAGGCATATCTATTCGGATATTCTGATCGGCAAGCTTCATGACCTCTTCAGGGAGTCCATTTCCTTCGTTGCCTAAAAGCAGGCCATAGTACTCGTTCCGACGTTTCAGCTCCCGAATATCCTTTCCTGAGATATCAAGAGCGATAAGTTCAATCTCATGTTTTCTCAATTCTGTCAGAGCCAGATCCGTATCCTGTTCTTCAATTATTTTCAAA
>JAAYEX010000286.1 GCA_012728535.1 Clostridiaceae bacterium
GCCCTTGACGCGGCAACGCAAGGGTTTAAAGACGCCCTTACAGAAAAACTGGGGGATCAGGTGAGCTTTGATTATCAGAATGCTCAAGGCGACCCCAACACAGCGGCTTCAATCGCCAATGGATTTGTTGCCTCCAAATATGACTTGATTATGGCTAATGCAACTCCGGCCCTGCAGGCAGCTGCAACAGCTACAGCGGACATCCCGGTTCTGGGAACATCTATTACTGAGTACGGAGTGGCCCTTGGCATTGAGGACTTCCAGGGGACGGTCGGCGGCAATGTATCAGGCACATCCGACCTGGCTCCGCTTGATCAGCAGGCTGCGGTTATCAAAGACCTCTTCCCGGACAAAGAATCAGTCGGACTCCTTTACTGTTCAGCTGAACCGAATTCTCTGTACCAGATCAACACAATGCAGACTTTACTGGAAGAAATGGGTTACCTCTGCAAGGCCTATCCTTTTACCGATTCCAATGACCTGGCGGCTATTACTACTACTGCCGTCAATGAAGTCGATGTAATTTATGTACCCACCGACAATACAGTCGCTGCCAACACCGCACTGATCGATAATATCTGCCGTCCGGCAGGGATTCCCGTTGTCGCAGGTGAAAAAGGTATATGTTCCGGCTGTGGTGTCGCAACCCTGTCCATTGATTACTACGATTTAGGCTATGCCACCGGCCTGATGGCATATAGAATACTTATAGGCGAGTCTGATATTTCAGAAATGCCGATTGAGTATGCACCCAACTTTGCAAAGATGTATAATCCGGAAATTTGTGCAGATTTAGGGATAAGCGTCTCTGATGACTATGAGGCGATTGTACCTTAAACGATCTGACCGTTAATCCATGGATTCATACTGATTGGAGTTGAGTGTTATGCCACTAAGCTTGCCTAACCTTTTGGACCAATTGCCGGGTGCGGTCGCCCAGGGACTAATCTGGGGCATCATGGCAATCGGTGTTTATATTACCTTCCGAGTTCTTAATATCGCGGATCTTACGGTTGACGGCTCCTTCTGCACAGGAGGAGCTGTCTTCGTCATCATGCTTACAAATGATTATAATATTTGGCTGGCTCTGGTCTTTGCCTTCCTTGCAGGTATGCTGGCAGGACTGGCCACCGGGATTTTCCATGTTGTTTTCGGGATTTCTACGATACTGGCCGGTATACTGACGCAGTTTGCCCTCTGGGCGGTAAATCTGCTGATTATGGGACGGCCTAATATTGCGATTAACGTCAACAATTACAATCTGCTTGTCTCTTTGCGTTACCTGCAGGAAGTAGCCAAAGGAGAGAAGCCATTTTATTGGTCTCCTATTTTGAGTGTCGGCATTTTTCTCCTGCTGATCATCGGTGTTTTATATTGGTATTTCGGCACTGAAAGCGGAATGTCGCTGCGGGCGACAGGGGCCAATGTCAACATGGCAAAAGCCCAAGGAATTAATACCGATTTTAATGTCGTATTGGGACTGATGCTGGGTAATGGACTGGTCGCATTGTCCGGAGCTATGCTGACCCAATACCAGGGATTTGCTGACATTAATATGGGACGGGGAGCCGTCGTAATCGGCCTGGCTGCCGTTATCATCGGCGAGGCTCTTTTCGTTTGGATCTTCAAGAATTTTGCCCTTCGTCTGCTCAGCACGGTTCTGGGGGCCGTTATTTACTATATAGTTATCCAGACTATTCTTTGGCTGCGACTTGACCCAAACTATCTCAAGCTGCTAACAGCCTTGGTAGTTGCTGTCTTTCTTGCCGTCCCCTACTGGAAGTCCAAGCTGTCGATTCTGACCTTTAAAACAAAGGAGAATGGAGATGCTTAGGATAGAAAACGTCAACAAGACTTTCAATCGCAATACCGTTAATGAAAAGAAAGCACTGATTGACCTCAATCTTATGCTTAAAGACGGTGATTTCGTTACTGTCATCGGTGGCAACGGCTCAGGAAAATCTACTATGCTCAATATTGTTGCCGGTGTGCAGCCGGTGGATAGTGGAAAAATATTCCTTGACGAAGACGATGTGAGCAGACTCCCTGAGTACAAACGTGCTGCCTATATCGGCAGAGTCTTCCAAGATCCCATGATGGGTACCGCTGCCGGCATGATGATAGAAGAGAACATGGCCCTTGCTTATCGTCGCGGATATCGTCGTGGCCTGAGCTGGGGCGTTACAAAAGCCGAGCGGGAACTATACTCTGAGCAACTGGAAACTCTTGAACTTGGACTGGAAGACCGGCTTTCTGAAAAAGCAGGCACGCTTTCCGGTGGTCAAAGGCAGGCGCTCACTTTGTTAATGGCAACTTTAAGGAAACCGAAGCTGCTTCTGCTGGATGAGCATACAGCTGCCCTGGATCCCAAAACCGCCAGGACTGTTTTAGCAATCACCAAACAGATAGTTGACCAGCATAATCTGACGACCGTGATGGTTACACATAATATGAGGGATGCGATCGCGTTGGGAAATCGGCTGCTGATGTTTTATGAAGGACGTATCGTGGTTGATGTGTCAGGGGAAGCAAAGCAACAGCTTACGGTGGAAAAACTCCTGCAAATGTTCGACAGCGCCAGCGAAAACGGCGAATTAGAGTATATTCTACTGCTGCCCTAAGAGCTTCATTAAGTATTCTTGATGTGACCGAAGAATAGAAATATGCTATCGTAGTTTCTGTTGAGATCTTTTGAAAGGGGAATTGCTGATGCGTTATTCCGCAGTGGTCACGGCTGCAGGACTATCATCAAGAATGAAGGCCTTTAAACCACTATTAGCTCTGGCTGATGACACTATCATCGGCAAGCTTATAGATACTCTGAAACAAGCAGGTGTGGTTGATATTGTTGTGGTTATCGGCCACAAGGCTGAAGAAATGACAGCATATCTGGAAAAACTCGGTGTGCGGATCTGTGAAAACAAGGATTACGCAGAAACTGAGATGTTTGATTCCGTCAAATTGGGCCTGGAGGCTCTGGATGAAGATTACGATGCTGTTTTTATCACTCCCGGCGACATGCCTCTGGTAAAGCTCGAAAGTCTGGAGGCCCTGAAGGAACTTAAGACCGGAGTGGCTCGACCTGTCTATCAGGGAAAGGGCGGGCATCCTGTTCTCATAGCCAAAAAACATGTTGGCAGCTTGATTGCTTATACAGGCGACGGGGGGTTAAAGGGTGCTCTTCTTTCGCTCGATGATCCTATGATCGACCTTGAAGTCGACGATCAAGGTGTTTATTTTAATCTCAATACTCCGGAAGATTTTGAAAAAGCTCGACTCTATGAGCAGAAACAAGAGTCGGAAACGTCAGCCTATACTATTCCCACAGACGAGCAGATTGTTCAACTCTGGAATCACTTTAAAACACCCCAAGGGGTCAGGCTGCATTCGCTGGCAGTGGCGCAGGTAGCGGCAGAAATTACTGATGAACTTCTTGCAGCAGGCAGAAAACTTGATCAGGAGCTCATTAGTGCAGGTGCCCTTCTACATGATCTCTGTCGAAGCAGCAAAAGGCATGAAATTGTCGCAGCTCGCTCTTTGCGGGAGCTTGGCTACCATAAACTGGCTGAAATTATTGAAGTCCACCACGATGGCAGCTGGGAGGATGACTTAGATGAAGCGGGAGTCCTTTATCTGGCAGATAAAATGGTCCTGGGTTCACAGAAAGTCACTTTAGAAGAGCGCTTTGCAGCCAGTTATGCCAAGTGTAAAACTGAGGAAGCAAAAGAGAGGCACCACGAACGTTATCAGAAGGCTCTGCATGTATATGAGCTTTATCAGGAATTAATCGCTGTATAGTTTTTACAGAAAACATGAAGAAGTCGCTGAAAAAGCGACTTCACTCTTTTGATTCAGTTGGAAAACAAGAGGTCATCCGGCAATAGTCTCTTCATCATCGAATTCAAAACAGATCATGGCTCCCTTTTTCAGACCGATAAACAGTCCGGTTTCAATTCTATAAAACTCGCTCAAATAGGGCTCATGTCCAACTAAAACATAATTGCGTGTCGGATCTGCCTGGTCAAGAGAACGATGCAGGACCTCATATTCTCCATCTGCCAGTGCTCTGTTTTCGACAACATCAATACCTCCATAGGCTGCAGCCAGCATCTCTGCTGTTTGCCTGGCTCTTACCAGAGGAGAGGTCCAGATGACCGGGTCAGGTCCGATTAATTTCATGTAGTCAGGGATATCATTAGCAAATTTCTTGCGTCCCTTTTCACTAAGCTCCCGACTTGCATCCGGAGCAGAGGAGAAGGGTTCTGCGATGCCATGCCTTAGTAACCATATATTCATTTGAGTTTCCTCCAAGCTAAATTATCTGCTAACAAGATAGCAAGAAGAGCGGGAAAATGATGTACCATTTATGCAGATTAAAAATGATATGTATAAAAAGGCCGTCCTGTAAAAGGACAGCCTTTTCTCTCAACTCGTATTCAGAATTAAAGGGCTGGATGTACAAATGATGTCGACATGACGTCGTGTCGTTACATTCCCAGTTTGGCAATCATCTCATCTTTGGAGATGCCGGCCTTGAAACCCTTGCTAATCAAGCCTTGTTTAGACGTATCACCGATAAGAATAGCTCCGCAGAGTTTGTTGTCCTCAAAGTAAAGTTCCTTAAAATTCCCCCCGTCATAGTTTTTGTATGTCTCATATTTGTGATCAGGGTTCGAACCGACATCGCCGATTGAAAAGGTCTTTGTATTGAAAGCATGCAGAGAAGTATAGGGGATAAATGTTTCAAAGATGTAATTGCCGCCCGCAGCATTGATGCCTGCGGTTTTTCCCTGTTCTACGGCTTCGATCCAGAGAGCATAGTTGATGCCTTTAATTTCTGCACAGTCGCCTGCAGCGTAAATATCGGCAACCGAGGTTTCCATCTTTTCATTAACAACAATGGCGCGTTTGACTTCAATGCCCGTGTTTTCAACAAAGGCAGTATTGGGGTTGACACCTGTGGAAATAATAACAAGATCGGCAGGAATAGTATCCCCGTTATCAAGGAGGACCCCCTCGACTGAATCAGAACCGACCAGTTCCCTGGTGTCGGCACATTTCAAAAAATTGATACCGTAATTGTCGACCTTTTCTTCCAGAAGAGAGGAAGCTTCCGGATCAAGCTGGCGCGGAAGAATTCTATTGTTGTGCTCCAGAACGGATACATTGAGTCCCAGGCCTTTAAGACCGTTAGCAGCTTCAAGACCCAGAAGTCCGCCGCCGATAACAACTGCATTCTTTGAGTTTTTTGCATATTCCCTGATGTCCTGCATGTCTTTCAGGTGGCGGAGGGTGAAGACTCCATCTTTGTCACGACCCGGGAAGGGGGGTACATAAACCTCTGCACCTGAGGCAATAATCAGTTTGGTGTAGGCAAGGTCGGTGCCGTCCTCCAAGTTTACCCGCTTATTAACTGTATCAATTCCACTGACAGTTTTATTTAAAAGGAGATTAATATTCCGGTCTGCATACCATTGCTCATTCTTAAAGGTAATCTGTTCTACACTGATCTTTTCGTTGCTGAGCATCTCGGGAAGCCGTGGCCGGTAGTAACCTTTAATATCTTCCTTTGAAAGCATCGTAATTGTGGCGTCCTGGTCGAGCTTGCGGATTTCATCGGCCGCAGTTATCCCGGCTGCGCTCGCACCAATAATGATAATTTCTTCACCCTTATTCGTGTTCATAATAAAAAACCTCCAAAAACTTTGAGTGGGACCAGCTGTTTGTAATTCTAGCATCTGAACACAGTACTGGTGCTATATTCCTATCTTCAATATTATTTAATTTCCCAGACGAATGTGACGGTATCTTCAATCTCAATATCATCAGGAATGAAATCCAGGGCAGCTTTCATCATGACCATGCTCTTTTCTCCCAGATTAAAATCCGTCTTGGAGTAAAGGTTAACCTGGCCCCAACTGTAATTTATACTTTGCAGGTCTCCTAAAGTGACTGCTGAAGCTTCACATAGAATCTGAGCTTTTCTTCTTGCAGTGTCACTGGCCATTTTTAGCAGATTATCTTTGATTTCAGTCTGGTCTTTTACAGTAAAGGCAATAGAGAGACGTGGTTCAGACGGACTGCCTGCTATAGCTGATAAAGCTTCTGCCAGTCGCCCGGTATCGAAGTCAAAAGCCAGCTTGATATTGTGACTGATGAGATAGCCTTTGAACACGGTTCGGTAATTGCCTGCACCGTCAGTTACACTTTCATATTCAGTGTTCACGCGAAAAGCGGTGGTCTTGAGGTCCTTCTTATCGAATCCCACGGTGCTCAAACTGTCTTGCAACAGCGCCAGCTGCCTGCCGGCCATTTCCATTGCAGGCTCATACTCCTTGTGCAGCACTTCCAGCGACATCGAAAGCACGACATAATCTGCCGTGGCAGATACTTTGCCTTGTCCTGTAACTGTGATCGTTCTTTTCATGATATGTACCTCACTGTTAAAAAAATATGTAATGATATACGCAAATA
>JAAYEX010000001.1 GCA_012728535.1 Clostridiaceae bacterium
GTAATGAGGCGATGGCGGAAGCTGCTATCCGCGCCGGACTTAAGTGCTATTTCGGCTATCCCATTACACCACAAAGTGAAATACCGGAGTATTTTTCCCTGCACCTGCCTGAACACGGCGGAGTCTTTTTGCAGGCTGAATCAGAGATCGCTGCCATCAATATGGTTTATGGCGCTGCAGGTGCAGGGGTGAGAACAATGACTTCATCATCTTCGCCGGGTATAAGTCTGAAACAGGAAGGAATTTCATATATAGCAGGAGCCGAACTTCCCTGTGTGATTTTGAATGTTATGCGTGGCGGTCCGGGCCTTGGAACAATCCAACCTGCACAAGGCGACTATTTTCAGGCTACGCGCGGCGGGGGCAACGGAGATTACCGCATGATAGTACTGGCCCCGGCCAATGTACAGGAAGCTACTGATCTGATGCGTCTTGCTTTTGATCTGGCAGATGAATACCGCATGCCGGTGATGATGCTGGCAGACGGTATGATCGGGCAGATGATGGAACCTGTGGAATGGCCGGATGAGCCCACCCCTGAGCCGATAGACAAGTCCTGGGCTACAACCGGTACCAAGGGAGAGCGCAAACACAATGTGATTAACTCCTTGTTTATGGAACCCGAAGCCTGTGCAGCTCATAATGTCAGGCTTGATCAAAAATACAGGCTTGTGACAGAGAAGGAGACGCGTTACGAGTTAGTAGGTGATGATGAAGCGGAAATTCTGTTTGCAGCCTTTGGAACTCCTTCACGTTTGGCCCGCGCTGCCGGTAAGATTCTGGAGGAAGAAGATGGCATTAAGTCTGCAGTTTTTCGTCCGATTTCACTCTGGCCCTATCCTTACGATGCGCTCTACGAAGCGATTAATCATAATAGCGTTAAGGCCGTCGTCACCGTTGAATTGAATACAGGTCAAATGCTTGATGATGTCAAAATTGCTAATCAGGGCAGTAAGCCGGTCTCCTTTATCGGAAAAGCCGGTGGCATGATTCCCACACCGCGTGAGATTGCAACTGCTGCCAAAGAAGCGCTGGGGAGGAAGTAATAATGGATATGGATGTTGTTTTAAAAAAATCCGAAGGCCTGGAAGATGTAGAAATGCACTATTGTCCGGGCTGCACACACGGAATTATTCATAAACTGCTGGCTGAAGTTTTGGTTGAGCTTGATCTTTTAGGTGACACAATCGGTGTTGCGCCCGTAGGTTGTGCAGTTTTTTGCTATGATTACTTTGCCTGTGATATGCATGAAGCAGCACATGGCCGTGCTCCTGCTGTTGCTACAGGAATTAAACGTGCCTTGCCGGATAAGACGGTTTTTACCTATCAAGGTGACGGTGATCTGGCAGCCATTGGAACAGCAGAGATTGTTCACGCTGCCATGCGCGGGGAAAAAATCACTACAATTTTCGTCAACAATACTAACTATGGAATGACCGGCGGACAAATGGCTCCGACGACACTTGTCGGCCAAAAAGTCACAACTGCACCGCTGGGGCGCTCGCAGGACCACTACGGATCACCGATACATGTGTCGGAAATGCTGGCCACAATTAAAGGTTCTGCCTATATTGAGCGAGTTACTGTGCATAATATGCCCGGTATTATCAGAACAAAAAAAGCAATCAAGAAGGCTTTCCAGCTGCAACAGGAGGGGGCGGGTTTTACTTTGATAGAAGTACTTTCTACCTGTCCGACCAACTGGGGGCTGACACCTAATGATTCTCTGACCTGGCTGGCAGACCACATGATACCGGAGTTTCCACTGGGTGTTTACCGTGACATAACGTCGGAGGGAAAATAAATGGCTTATACCGAAATTATCTTTTCCGGTTTTGGTGGTCAGGGCGTCATGGCCATGGGACAGACGCTGGCGGAAACCGGTATGCGCGAAGGATTAAACGTAAGCTGGCTGCCTTCATACGGGCCGGAAATGCGTGGTGGCACTGCCAACTGCAGTGTTGTTGTAGCTGACAGTGAAATCATTTCACCCACTGTATCTGAGCCGACGGTGCTCGTTGCGATGAATCAGCCGTCTCTAGCCAAGTTTGCTGCCAGTGTTCGTCCGGGCGGACACATCTTTGTTAATTCTACTGTAGTAAATGAAAAGGTCACTCGTGATGATGTCACGGTTCACTATGTTGACTGTGGCAGAATAGCTGCAGACCTTGGCAACCACCGGGTAGCCAATATGGTTATGCTGGGAGCCGTGGTCGGAGCGACTAAACTGATGGATCTTAAGGCTGTGCAGAATATGATGTCGGAGATTTTCACCGGCAGGAAAGCTAAATTAGTCCGACTTAATGTCGATGCTATTCAAAATGGCGCCGACAGCGTGAGCTGAATATTCTGCCTGGGAGGGGAGGAAGTATGGATATTAAAATTATTAAAACAAAGGAATTTAAGGATAAGCCGATGGATGAAAGCAAACTCGGCTTTGGGAAAATCTTCTCAGATCACATGTTTATTGTTGAATATGATGAAGGCCAGGGCTGGCACGATGCCAGGATTCAAGCTGTAGAAAACTTGTCCTTGCATCCTGCTTCGTCAGTATTCCATTATGGTCAGGAGATTTTTGAGGGAGCGAAGGCATATCGTCGCGACGATGGAGAGATACAGGTCTTCCGCCTGATGGATAACTGTAAGCGTCTTGTGAACAGTGCAATTCGTTCCAGCATGCCGGAGCTTGACCCCGAATTTCAGTATGAAGCCATTATGCAGCTGATCAATCTGGACCGTGACTGGGTTCCTCAATCAGAGGGAACTTCACTGTATCTGCGACCCACGATGATTTCTTCCACACCGGCTCTGGGAGCTCATTCTGCCCATAACTTTATTTACTTTGTCCTGTGTTCACCATCCGGCAGCTACTATACTAACGGTATGCAGCCTGTCCGGATTCGCATTGAAGCATTTTATGCCCGTTCAGTTAAAGGCGGTATGGGCCGAGCAAAGGCCGGTGGTAACTATGCCGCCAGCTTCAAGGCAACGAAGGAAGCACACAATGACGGCTTTGATCAGGTCCTGTGGCTGGACGGCGTCCACAAGAAGTATGTGCAAGAAGTCGGCGCTATGAATATTATCTTTGTGATTGACGGTGTAATTGTCACTCCCGATCTTGGCGATACTATTTTGCCCGGCATCACAAGAGCTTCAGTCCTTCAGCTGGCAGCTGATCTCGGTTATAAAATTGAAGAGCGGCCGATTTCTGTTGAAGAAATTTATGAAGCGCACTCATCAGGACGCCTTAGTGAATCATTCGGAACCGGCACAGCTGCTGTAATTTCACCGGTAGGCGAGTATTGTTACCGTGGAGAGAGCATAATTTTAAACAATAATGAAATAGGTCCGGTAGCGCAGCGCTTCTATGACCTTTTGACCGGCATTCAATTCGGTAGGGCTGAAGATAAATTTGGCTGGACCAATGTAGTGCCAAGAAGATAAAAAGGAGAGTATAAGTGATAAATGAAACTGATTTGAAACATCTCAGACGTTGTATTGAACTGGCCGAAATCGCCCTGGAAAAAGGCGATGAACCTTTCGGTTCCGTCCTTGTTTCAGCTGAAGGCGAGGTGTTGGCAGAGGATCATAACCATGTAGCAGGCGGGGATCATACCCAACACCCCGAATTTGCTCTTGCCCGCTGGGCAGCAAACAACATGGCACCGGAAGAAAGAGCAGGTGCTACCGTATATACTTCGGGCGAACATTGCCCTATGTGTTCTGCCGCTCATGGCTGGGCAGGGCTCGGCCGCATAGTTTATGCCAGTTCGTCCAGGCAGTTGCAGGAGTGGATGCAAGAACTGGGAGCCAAAC
>JAAYEX010000287.1 GCA_012728535.1 Clostridiaceae bacterium
GATATAGTCAGGCCCTGAGCGAACACAGCAAGAAGCAAGCCCATATGACTTTGGCCTACCGGTATTCGGAACGTTCTGAAAACATTGAATTACAGTTGGAAGAAGTCGATGAGAGGATCAGAAAGGCTGAGTCTCGTGCCAGGCAGCTGGAACTGGCTCTGAAGTATATGTCGGAAGCTGATGACGAAATGAGGCGTAATTTCAGCCCCGAACTGAGAAAACTGACAGCCGGCTACCTGGAAAAGTTGACTTTGGGCCGCTATGACGATGTGCTCATCGACAGGGAAATGAAGCTGCAGTTGCATATAGCCGGAGAGACGCAGTTCAGAGAAGCTGAATACATGAGTGGAGGCACCTACGACCAGGTCTATTTAGCCCTTCGCCTTGCCTTGTCTGAACTGATTACGGGAGAGTTGGCTCCGCCCTTGATTCTTGACGATGTACTGGTGCAGTTTGATGAAAAACGCATGAAAGCCGCTTTGGACCTGTTGGCTGAATTAAGCAGAGAAAAATCGGCTGCAGACAGCATGGGCGAATCACGTCAGATCTTGTTGTTTTCCTGTCATGAGAGAGTTGCGGAAATTGCAGAGACCGTGGGTGGTTTTGATATACAAAGACTCTAGCAAGCTTTAAGGGTAGTCAGCCAGCACCTGATCTTCGGGGTAGAAACTCCAGTTGGACGCTTGCCAGATATCATCTTTAATACTGGCCCAGGCAGAGGGCAGAAAAGTGTTCCCGTCATTTATGTCTGTCTGATAGACACGAGACAAAGTTATAAACTGCTCATGACTGAATTTTTCTCTATTGTTTATTTCTTTTCCTGTGAAAGGATTGACAGGGTTATTGATCAGGCCATCAAAAGCTAAGGTGGGCACATCAGCATTGGTCATGAAAGTTTCGGAAATACTGAACTGATCGGAATCGAAGTCTTTTACCAGCAGAAGGGGATAGTAGAATTCAAGACCGACAGTTCTGCCGCCGGGATAGTCAATCATCAGTTCCTCAATCTGTCTGAGGTCACTGCCATGATCTGAAGCAATAATAATACGCGTGTTGTCATAAACGCCCTGTTCACGCAAGTCATCAAACCACCGGCCCAGCTGCAGCATCATAGCCATATTAATATGATAATGGGCTATTTGATTCGTTGTCTCCACTTTAAGTTGGCGACCATTTTCCTTGTTCTGGAAGCGGTTGCTGAAGGCGGCATCGTAGTCTTTATTATCAACATGGGCTACGGGTATGTAGTCAGGGGTTTGCAGGAGCACCGGCTCATGGGTGGTATCGTTTGCTAAGAAGAGGAAGGTATTTTCTTCTTCATCCGAAATTTTTGTCATTGCAGAAAAATTCTGCAGGACATCGTAGGACTGCATGAAAGCTTTTCTGAATCCTGAGGCTTTTGACAGAGATTGGATTGTCTGCGAGCTGGAAGCCGCCTCTCCCTGCCGGTCGGGCAAATAGAGATAATTCCCCTGATCATATACTAAGGGCTGCAGGCTCAAAGGCAGGGTTTTCATCAGGCTGAAAAGGAAAAAATTGCGGTGATTTAGTCCGAGATCCGTCTGATTCTCCTGTGGGCTGAATTTACCTCTGGTGATATAGGTCTCAATCTGAGGGTAATCATTATAGATAGTCAAATCTGAAAACCAGCGATAGTTGGCATATGGCGGGTCGCAGACAGTAACCTTATATCCATTTTCCGAAAAAAGCACCGGCATTACTTTCAGTGATTCGTTATGCTTGTCCACGAGTGCTTCGTCCGAGCGTTTATTCATCTCTACCGGTGTATACTCATAGCCGCCGAATAGGGGTGGAGCGGCAAAGTTGGTGTGACCGCCATAAGAAATTGTATTGGTATAGTAGGTAAAACCTGCAAATTGTTGCCTCAACTCAGGTTTTTCATTGAGAATATAGGGCAACATTGTTCCCATAGCGCGGTCAAACATCAGCACGACAACATTCTTCCCCTTTTTGCTTAAGCTGAAATGAGGCTGCGACTGCAGCGTGGATGAAATGCCGTTGGATGAGGTCAGATCAAGGTCGCGGATGGATTTGTTTATAATATGCAGATTATTAACCGACATGCCGGTCAGGGCAAGGGCGCCGATCAGCAGAATAGGGACCATTCTCTGGCCGGTTAAACGCAGCACCACTACAAGCAGGGCAGCCAGCAGCAGGATTATCAGCCAGTTCACAAGCCGGTCTCGCAGCAGGAAGGTCATTTCTTCTTCATATTGAAGCGCCGGACTGATGACGCCGAGATC
>JAAYEX010000288.1 GCA_012728535.1 Clostridiaceae bacterium
ACAACTGGGACTCGAGCCGATCTATGATGTCAAAGAACTCGGTCTTGGCAAAACTCTGGTTCTGGGCTTGCAGCACATGTTTGCAATGTTTGGAGCCACAGTGCTGGTCCCCCTGTTGACAGGTCTCAATGTTTCAACCGCCCTGTTCTTTGCAGGTGTCGGTACGTTATTGTTCCATTTGTTGAGCAAAGGAAGGGTTCCTGCATTTTTGGGATCATCGTTCGCCTTTATTGCCGGCTACGCTACAGTATCCGGAGGAGATCCCGCAAGGCTCCCATACGCTGTCGGCGGCGTTTTTGTAGCAGGCCTCCTGTATGTAGTAGTAGGAATACTGTTTAAATTCTTGGGACCCAAGCGTATTATGCGCTTTTTCCCACCCGTAGTCACCGGTCCGGTCATTGTACTGATCGGATTGATTCTGGCGCCTTCAGCCCTGGGTAATATTCAGTCCCCGATAACCGGGAGAGGCGGTGCGGAACTTGCACTGGGTGTTAACTGGCTGATTGCTTTAGCAGTAATAGCCACAGTTATCATTTGTAACATCTGGGGCAAAGGTATGATCAAGATTATTCCCATACTGATCAGCCTCCTAGTAGGTTATGGTCTGTCCCTGGCCTTCGGCATCGTTGATTTCAGCGGGCTGCAGGGAGTCGGTGTTTTCCATCTGCCATTGGCAAGTGAGCGCTTCATGAAATTTGAGGCAAGTGCAATCATAACGATTGTGCCGATTGCCTTGGCAACGATTATGGAGCATATCGGCGACATTATGGCTATCGGAGCGACAACCCGCAGAAACTATATCCTTGATCCCGGTTTGCATATGACCCTACTGGGTGACGGTCTGGCAACCAGCCTGTCCTCAGCCTTCGGTGGTCCTGCAAACACCACATATGGTGAAAACACAGGTGTTCTTGTTCTGACCCGTGTATTTGACCCGGTGGTCATGCGAATTGCTGCACTGTTTGCAATCGTCGCAAGCTTCTTCCCGGCAATTGAAGCGGTTATTTCTTCAATCCCGGGCGTTGTAATCGGCGGTATTTCCTTTATCCTTTACGGTATGATCTCTGCCATCGGCGTACGCACTTTGGTTGAAAACCAGGTCGATCTGACCAAAACCCGTAACCTCGTTGTTGCAGCCCTGATTCTGGTTTCAGGTCTTGGCTTTGACGCCATCGGCGGCTTGACAATTCCGATCGGAGATACACAACTGGTATTCTCAGGTCTGGCTATTGCTGCAATCGTCGGTATCGTACTGAATGCCATACTGCCCGGTAAAGACTATGAGTTCAAGATCTATGATGAAGATGGAAATGAACAGCCTGTAGAGTAAATTTTCAAAGAATCAAGCATGCTTTATTAGAATTATTGTTTGATCACGACCCCGGTGCAAACCGGGGTCGTTCTATGTGGAGAAAGTCTTTATACTTAAGCCGGAAATAGAGCAAGCTTAACTTTGACCCGCGCCATGATTCACAATATTATTAGTAAGACAGCTAAATGAAGGTAGGACAACAGATGAGAGACTCAAAGGCGAAAAATACAGATTTATTAACAACTCTGTTGACAGGACTATATTATTTTCTAATGATAGCCATCGGGGTATTTGCTCTTGTAGTCCTGGTAAACTTTTTACAGGGCCATATAAGAACAGATATGCAAGCTTCTGAACTTGCTCTTTTGATAGCAGGCCTTGCTATTGCCTTCTATGCTGCATACTCCATTCAGATGCCGGTACATGAACTGGGACATCTGGTCTTTGGCAAGTTGAGCGGATATGAGCTTCTGGTATTCCGTATCGGAAGTTTCATGTGGATTCAAAAAGATGGTGAAATACAGTTCCGGCGTGTTAAATTTGCCGCTTCCGGAGGCCAGTGCCTGATGGAGCCGCCGGCCGCTTCTGACGGAAAGATCCCTTATCTTCTTTATAATCTGGGTGGCATAATGTTGAATTTCGCCCTTGCATTAATTGCCGTCGGTCTGGCCTTGCTCACTTCAAAGATTGAACTATTGTCACTTTTCTTTATACTCCTAGCAGCATTCGGCATGGTTTTTGTTGTCATGAACGGCGTGCCGGTTATTTCAGGGAAACGACATAACGACGGCTATAACATCTATACCATAGCCAAAGTGGAAGGCGGCATGCACGCTTATGAGACTCAGCTGAGAATAAGTGGTCAAACTGTTAAAGGAAAACGACTTAAGGAAATGCCGGCTGCCTGGTTCGAGTTGCCCTCGCAGGAAGCAATGAACAATGGGCTCTTTGCCGGTATCGGTATTTTCGCTTATAAGCGGATGCTGGATCTTCTGGAAATCGAGAAAGCAGACCGCATTATGGCCGGGCTGCAGGAACTGGACAGCCTAACGCCGGTACAGAATAAATTCATTATCGTAGATCGCGTTTACTGTGAACTATTGGGCGATAACAGAAAAGGAATTCTTGACTACTGGCTTGAAAAACGCCAGTCAAATTTCATGGATGCCAACAAAACAGAAGTTGCCATCATCCGGACAATTTTTACCTATGAACTGCTGCAAAAGAAAAATGTAAACCTGGCCAATAATTTTAAAAAAGTTTTCGATCAGGTCACCGAGACCTACCCTTTCCCTCAAGAACTTGAAATGGAGCGGGAACTGATGGCCCTTGCAGAGAAAAAAGCGAAGGAAAACGAACAGGCGAAGTTGCCTAGTCTCTAGTTTTCACATCTGATCCGGCGTAATAGCAAGACAACCACTTTTAGCTTAATATAGTAGATGGATAAGTTAAGAGGAGGAGTTTCGTATGGACTTTTCGGAATTGAGTCTTGAATTACACGAGAAGCATCAGGGGAAAATTGAGGTCATTTCCAAGGTAAAAGTTGAGACAAATGACGATCTGAGTACTGCCTATACGCCCGGAGTCGCAGCGCCCTGCCGCAAAATCGCGGAAAACCCGGATGATGTTTATAAATACAC
>JAAYEX010000289.1 GCA_012728535.1 Clostridiaceae bacterium
ACCGACAATTTACAAGTATCTGGATATGAATCTTGAAGAGGTCGAATCGTGGTGTAACGACCTAAAGGTCAGGAGAAATGGAAATTGCGCTCGCGGAGAGCCACTGCCGCGCTCGAATAGAGCCACCGCCGCGCTCGAAAAGGGCCACTGACGCGCTCAATCAATAATCTCTCCAAAAGCAAATCAAACTTCTGTAGAATTTAATTGCCGTTTGAGAGCGGCAAATTTAATTTTAGGAGGTTTGAGATGGAATCAAACTATCAACAGATCGTGCGATCTGTCTTCAATGGCATCAGTCAAAGACAGGCCGCAAAATTGCACGGTATATCTCGAAATACCGTAGCCATTCTCGTGAGGTACGCTCACAGTCAGGGCTGGCACAATCCGGAAGATTTGGACGAGCTGACAGATTTAGACTTTGAGCCTGCCATGCAGCGCAAACCGGGCCTTGGAGAGAATAGAGACGAATCATACGAATTGCCCGACTACGAATACGTCCACAGCGAATTAGCCAAACAGCATGTCACACTAAGACTCCTCTGGGAAGAGTATGTAGAAAACTGCATTCTAAACGGTAAACGCTACTACATGGAGACTCAGTTCCGCCGTTACTACCACAAGTATGCCAAGACACAGAAAGCCACCATACGCCTGCAGCACAAACCCGGCATAACTATCCAGGTCGACTGGGCGGGTTCTAAGATTGCTTACTACGACGAAGATGAGGGAGAGCTCTGTGAGGCGAGTCTTTTTGTGGCGGTTTTGCCCTGCAGTCAGCTTATCTATGCAGAAGTGTTCCGAAACGAAAAGCTTTCTAGCTGGATCGCAGCGCATGTCAATTGCTTCCAATATTTCGGTGGTGTGCCTAAGACTGTCGTCCCGGATAATCTCAAGAGCGGAGTTCACAAAGCAGTATTCTTTGAGCCTGAACTCAATCGTACTTACCGGGAGATGGCAGAATATTATGGGACAGTAATCCTGCCTACAAGAGTTCGTAAGCCAAAAGACAAGGCAGCTGTAGAAAACTCTGTGAAGATCGCATCACACAGGATTCTGGCAAAGCTCAGAAACAAGACATTTCACAATTTCTTTGACCTGCATGAAGGCGTGTCCCGTGCATTGGAGAAAATAAACTCAACTAAGCTAACAGGAAGAAGCGTAAGCCGTTGGAATTCCTTTAATAGTGAAGAAAAGGACTTCCTGCTTACGCTTCCTCCCCAACCATTCGTCTTGTCTGAATGGTCACAAGCCAAGGTACAGCCCAATTGTCATATTGCCTACCATGGCTGTTTCTATTCAGTTCCCTTCGAATATTTAGGTGAAACCATGGATATCAGGGCAACAGATAGAACTGTAGAAATATTCTACCACCATCAGCGAGTTAGTTCACATCAAAGATCATGGGGTAAGACCAGGTATGTCACGGTAAACGATCATATGCCGCCCGGAAAGCTTTTCTTTGTCGACTGGGATGGGGAACGTTTTCTTAGTTGGGCAGGAAAGATCGGCCGATCCTGCAAAAAGGTTATACAGCAGGTCCTCGATAAAGCGGTCATAGAGCAACAGGCCTACAGATCTTGCTTTGGCATCCTGGGACTTAAAGACAAGTACTCCGGCAAGCGTCTGGAGAATGCTTGTTCATACCTGCTTGAAGCAGGCAGCTCTCCCACCTACAGCCAAATTAAGAGAATACTGGAGCGAGATGAGGATCTTGTATCCAAAGATGAGGAAAATCATCAAACAACAAAGCCTAAAGGCTTCAGCCGCGGTGCGGATTACTTTGGACAGGATTAGGGAGGATAAAAGCATGTTAAGAAATGAAACCATAGAAAAACTTAAGACTTTGAGACTACCGGGCTTTGTTGAGGCTCTGGAAGAACAATATACATCATCTGCCTTTAAGGAGATGAGCTTTGAAGAACGACTGGGGCTTCTGGTTGACAGAGAGCAAAGTAAGAGAAAGAGCAATCGCATACAACGCTTGTTGCGTCAAGCTAAGTTTCAAAACTCGGAAGCTTGTGTAGAAAATATCAATTACAG
>JAAYEX010000290.1 GCA_012728535.1 Clostridiaceae bacterium
CTGCCCGGTCCGGTCCAGACCGTCATCAAGCTCTTCCCTCCTTCTCATGGGGCCGTTATTTTTCGAAGGTTTATGATGGAGGAGGCAGAAAAATTGGCCTTTCAGGGGTTGCCGCCTACCGCCCTTGCAAACTTCCGACTGGAGATGGGACTGGCCTTTCAGGTCCAGGACCGGGTCCTGGGACTGGAGATCAGCTTTCTCTATTTATCTGTTTTCACACTTCTTCTTGCCCTCTTAACCCTTATGCGTTTCCGGGGAAAGAGTATTTCCAGCCTTTAATTACTTTGCGATGACTTGGGTGACAGACAGCTGTTATGACCACTTCCAATAGTAATATAGTGACTAAATCCAAAAACCTAGTCACGGACGGAAAGATTCTCCGGCCGCCTGAAGGTAGAATTTTTGCATAATCGGGTCGGTATAGCAGAGTGTGACGGTCTTATTCTCCCTTGACATAAGTCATAAGTAGTTCTTTAATATTCACATAAGACTTATGCTGTATGCAACAAACATCAAGTTCAAACAGCCATTACTGAACTTTATTTGGTCAACTCCCGGCAGTAAAGGAGCAGGCACCTTCAGGGGCACCTGTTCCTTATTTAGTAAACAGAATAAATACAACAAGGCGACGGAGGAAACATATGAAGAAGGTAACAAGTAGGCTAGCAGCCATACTGCTGGTCACCCTGATGCTCTTAAGCATTACAGCGATCCCTATCTTTGCCGCAGGTGAGCAAGCCTTTAAGGACGTGCCGGAATCGGCCTGGTTCCACGGCTATGTCATGATGCTCTACGAGAAGGGCATTGTGAAAGGCTACGGAGCTACCGGTAAATTCAAACCTGAAGACAAATTGACCAGGGAACATGCAGCAAAAATGATTACCCTGGCAGCCGGTCTCCCCTACCAGGGCAAAAAGGCCGACTTCTCCGACGTCAAAAAAAATGGGGAGATGTCCCCCTATATCGCTGCCCTGGTCGCCAAGGATAATGCCATTCGAGGCTTCCCTGATGGGACCTTCAGACCCAAGGAAAATATCCGAAGAGGCCATGCTGCCAAGATGGCTGCTCTGGCCTTTGGTCTGAAAGAGGGAGACATGACCCAGGCCTTAACCGACCTCCCGGATGACGTCGATGTCCAGACGGCCATCAAGATTCTGGAGTCCAACGGTGTGGTCAAGGGCTATGGCGGAAGCAAACGCTTCATGCCTGATGAAGAGATCAACCGGGCAGAATTTGCCAAGATCCTATGCTTTGCCTCGATCGTCCAGGCCATTGAAAAGGCAGAGGATGATCCCGTTCCGGAGAATATTGCAGCTGTTGAAGCTCAGCTTGATAAACTGCCGGTGGGTCAAGATGGCCTAACACTGGAATATCTGGCGGGAAGGCTGGAGGAGTTGGAGAAAGAAGCCAAGCCCATCTGGGAAGCCAAGGTTACGGGAGCAGCAGAGGTTGGGCAAAAACTCACTGCAGAAGTAAACCTTGCTGATGCCACGGTGATCTACCAGTGGCAAAGAAGTGATACGTTAAATGGCAACTACACCAATATTGCAGGGGCGACTCAAAAATCTTACCAACTAGCTTTAGAGGATGCCGGCCAGTACCTGAGGATCAAGGTTATGGGTACCGGCGAATTTGAAGGAACTCAGGTCACCAGTCCACGCGGACCGGTTCAAAAAGCGCGCTCCATCTACACATTTGAGTTCAAGGATCATAAAAGGGATTTTATAGCGAGTAAAAACTTGCCCATCGACCTGGGAATGCCTAAAGAAGGCAGCGGACCCACTGAAGTTGAGCTGACGGGCAATCCGCCTATTGGTCTCACTTTAAAGGCCGAGCAAAACAATGGGCTAGGCTATGACTGGGCCTGGATTGGTATCTCTCTCGAAAGTAGCCCTCCGGAAGGAGAGTTGCAAATATGGTCTCGGTGGTCGGCTGAATCTATTTGGATAAACATGTTGAAAGCTTGGAGTGGGTTTGAATTATCACCTGATCTCAATACAAGCAGCGAATATGTTGTATTCGCTAATAAGCCTGGCAAATATATCCTTTCTTTCAAGTTGTATAAAGATAACGGGCATGAGAATCCGGATTTAAGTATGCTTATTACTGAAAATACAGTCACCCTGAATTTCAAGTAACGGTGTCCGGTTGCCTAACCTATTGGGGGACGGCCTGTCAGCGCTGAGAAGCACGTATAGGGCTTTTAGATATTATCAGTCCGCTTACTGTAAATTCCAAAATATCTCCCGCAGCATAGTAATAAAGTAGAAACGGTGCCTGGCACCGAAGTTATAAAGCTATTGAAAAAGATCCGCCCCATCTGGAGCGGATCTTCGCCATTTGGAATCCCGCGCCAAAACGAATACAATCCACACGAAAGGTTCAAAAGGTGCAAAAGGTGCATTGAAGTTTTTGCATTTGTTTTGTGATGAAATATTACCAGCTTGTGGCAAATCACATTTTCAAGCAACCAACCGGGATCACCAATACAC
>JAAYEX010000291.1 GCA_012728535.1 Clostridiaceae bacterium
AATGATTTGATTGGAGAAGAACTTTAATGAAAATAGCTATACCGGTAGATAGAAAATCCAGAGATTCAGATGTTTGTGTCTCTTTTGGCAGAGCGCCTTATTTTCTTTTGTATGACAGCGACAGTGAGCAAGGGCAGTTCTTGCTGAATAGTGCTGCAGAGAGCGCTGGCGGCGCAGGTATCAAGGCTGCCCAGATAATTGTTGACAGCGGTGCGGAAGTCCTTCTGACCCCAAGATGCGGCAAAAATGCTGCAGACGTAATTATCGCAGCAGAAATTCCCATATATAAAACAAAACATAAAACAGTCACGGAGAATGTCGATGCTTTCTTAGCGGGCGAGCTCGATCAACTTGATGAAATCCACGCAGGCTTTCATGGAGCGTAATCCCAAATGAAAATTGCAATTCTCAGCGGAAAAGGCGGCACAGGCAAGACACTTCTGGCTGTCAATCTGGCTGCAGCCGCTATGGATGCGGGCTATGTTGATTGCGACGTAGAAGAGCCCAATGGACATCTCTTCTTTAAGCCCGATCTTTTGGAGGAAGAAGAGGTCACTGTAAAGATCCCGCAAGTTGATGACAAGCTGTGCGATGGCTGTCGTCTCTGTGTAGAGTTTTGCCGCTACAACGCCCTTGCTTATTCCGGCAGATTAATAATTTTCGACGACATCTGCCATTCCTGCGGCGGATGTGTTTTGCTCTGCCCGCAACACGCTCTGACCGAACAGGATAAGACAATCGGAAAAGTCAGGAGAGGCAAGTCAGAGGATGTGGATGTCATTAGCGGCATCATGAATAGCGGAGAAGCTTCAGGTGTCCCGATCATTGACCGATTACAGGAATACATTGAGGCAATGGATAAGGAAGAAAAGCATGTCTTCATCGACTGCCCTCCCGGAAGTTCCTGCATCGTAATGGATAGTATAAAAAATGCCGACTACTGTATCTTGGTTGCTGAGCCCAGCATCTTTGGCGTTCACAATCTGGAGATGGTGCATGAACTGGTGAAACTCTTCAGCAAGGATTACGGTGTAATTCTTAACAAGTGCCAGAAGGGTGAGAACCTTGCCGAGGAATACTGCCTTACTAATAATATAAACATTCTCGGCCGTATTCCCTTTGATCCTGAACTAGGCCTGATAAACTCCAATGGTAAAATTGCAGTAAGAGAGAGTGTAAAGTATCACGACTTTTTTTCCCAGCTGCTCGGCACCGTGTTAAAGGAGGCAAAAGTTGAAACAACTTCTAATCCTTAGTGGAAAAGGCGGGACAGGCAAAACTACAATTGCCAGTGCTTTCATCAAGCTGGCCGCAGCCAAAGCCTATGCCGACTGTGACGTCGACGCGCCTAACCTGCATCTGGTCAGTGACTGGGATCAAGTGCCCGAAAAAAGTGATTATTTCGGCATGGAAAAAGCCCTGATCAACCCCGACCTATGTACTGAGTGTGATCTTTGCCGCCAGCATTGTCGTTTCGATGCGATCACGATTAAAGAGACATATACAGTTGACCCCTTTGCCTGTGAAGGATGCGCCGTCTGCGAATATATATGTCCTGAAAAAGCCATCGAAATGCAGCCTGCACCGGCAGGTGAGAAAATGCTTTATCGCTCTGCTGATACAGTCTTTTCAACTGCACGTTTGAGAATGGGCAGCGGCAACTCAGGACTTTTAGTCAGCGAGGTTAAAAGTGCAATGAAAGCGTCAGCTGCTCCTGATCTGAAGCTGGCAATAATCGACGGTTCTCCGGGGATAGGTTGCCCTGTTATCGCCTCACTTAGCGGGGTCGATATGGTTCTGCTGGTTGCGGAACCATCTGTGTCAGGCATTAGTGACTTGAAGCGTGTGCTGCAAACCGCTGCCAAATTCGGAGTACAAGCAGCCATCTGCATTAACAAGTTCGACAGCAATCTGGAGCAAACCGAGAAAATCGAGGAATTTTGCAAAAAGCATAACCTGCCTGTCCTGGGAAAAATCCCTTTTGACGAGCAGGCAGTCAAAGCCATCAACAGTGGAAAAAGCATCGTAGATATTGACTGCAGTTCCGGCAGGGCAGTTCAGCCGCTTTTTTACAGAACTATGCGCCTGCTTTTTGACGACTGACTAAGTGTTGAGTCGTTAGGAATTAATATCAGGTATTCATCTCTGACCAGGCAGAAATGAATATAATATAGATAGTGAAAATACTTTTTTAAGGAGATATATATGATAAGAATAGCAGTAGCAAGTGATGGTGGTTTAGTCACCGAACATTTCGGTCATTGCGCCGATTTCATAGTTTTTGACAGCGAAAACAATGCGATCGTCAGGACTGAAACTGTCCCTAACCCGGGGCATCGGCCGGGCTTCCTGCCTAACTACCTCAATGATCTTGGAGTCAACGTGATCATTTCCGGCGGCATGGGCGGCGGAGCGATTGATATTTTCAATGAAAAAAATATAGAAGTTATTGTGGGCGCTAGCGGCACAGCAGAAGCTGCAGCTGAGGCTTATTTGCGAGGTGACCTGGTATCTACAGGTTCTGTCTGCCACGAGCATGCTCACCACGATGAGTGTGGTGATTAACTGAGGCCAATGACTATTTGTCAAATCCATTTGAATCTCTGCCCTGTCGGTAACTGACACGCCCACAGAGTACTCTGTGTAGCTATTTGAAGTTATCAAATACGGAGCATTTTTTTGTGCCGGAAAATAATGTCACTTGTGAATTAGACTCCCATGTACTAAAATAAATTTTGCTTCAATCATAAAAACAGGTCCCAGTAGTCCAATGGATAAGACAGTAGCCTCCGGAGCTGCGGATACGGGTTCAATTCCTGTCTGGGACACCATAAAGAAGCTCACGATCGTGGGCTTCTTTTTTATTTGCAGCTTAATTCACCTCTTTTCCCTCTTTTCATGACTATAATTTTAGTGTATTATCTTAAAGAACTATATTTGTGCAAATAATACAGGCTAATGGCCTATAAATTATCAAAATAAATCATTATAAGAGGTATTTCTATTAAATGAAAACAATTTTTCAGAACGATGTTGCGGTAAGCGAAACAGGAGCCGGGCTGAAAGAAAGGCGTTGGACCGTTCTTCTCGGAGGCTTTCTGCTTTCACTTATGGGCGGCATGGCTTACTCATGGGGTTCATTCGTCATCCCGCTGACACAGGGCTGGGGCTGGACAACAGCTCAGGCCAACCTCCCTTTCACTGTCATGATCATAATCTTTGCTCTGGTGATGATTCCCGGTGGCTGACTGCAAGACAGGATAGAACCCAGGAAAATCGCCACTATCGGATCAATAATATTTTTTGTCGGCTATGCCCTGTCCGGCATGATGCATTGGTTTAGAAATCCCGTCTGGCTCATCTTTGCATTCGGTCTTATCGTTGGTACTGCCTGTGGACTGACATATGCCTGTGTAGCTCCGACTGCACGCAAGTGGTATCCCGACCGTCCGGGTTTTGCTGTCTCAATATCAGTCATGGGCTTTGGCTTGTCAGCAGTCGTGTTCGCACCGCTGACACCGAAAATGATCGACTTATGGGATGTTAACGGCACTTTCTGGGTCTTATCTCTTTTTGTGGGACTCCTTTCTCTGATCGGTGCCAGACTGATTAAGAACCCACCAGAAGACTGGGACCCGTTCCCGAATAAAAATTATTCTGATACAAAAACAGTCGATGTAAAAGCACAGTTGGTCGATGTGCCTCCGGCCAAGTTCATCAGGATGCCGACTTTCTACTTACTCTGGTTAGCTCTGGCCATGGTAATCGGCGGAGGTCTTACCGCGATCGGGCTCATCCCGGCCTATGGGGAAATCGAATTAGGCCTGATGCCGGCAGCCGCTGCTATTGCAGTCTCTGTCTACTCTCTTGTTAATGGACTGGGCCGGCCCTTGGTCGGCCTTCTTGCAGACCGTATTGGCAGTTTTCCTTTAATGATAATCATCTATATAATTCAGGCTGGCGCTTTCTTCGCCCTACCTTTCTTGGCAACAAACCTTCCTCTTCTCATCATATGTGCCGTACTTTTGGGAATCGGCTACGCAACTACATTTGCTCTGTTCCCTGTTCTGGTAGCGGACGGCTTCGGCACCAGGTATCTGGGCATTAACTACGGTCTTGTCTTCAGCGCTTTCGGAATGGGGGCTGTTACGAATATAATCGGTGCCGGTTTGCTGGACTCCACCGGCTCTTTTACACCGGCCTTTCTGCTCGCAGGTGGGACCAGCGTCATAGGGTTGCTGCTAGTCCTTATCCTACAAAAGAAAATGCAAGCCGATAGGCACTAAGCACATCGCGCTAAAGCTTGTAGCTTTTGATATCGTTACGCTTTATGATAAGTTTGAGATATCAATAGGAGTTATTGAGCAGAAGTTTGAGAATTAAGGAGGCTTGAGATGAGACTTCTAATCATCGGAGGAGTAGCTGCGGGCACTTCAGCTGCAAGCAAGGCACGCCGCAATAATGAGAAAGCCGAGATAGTCCTCTACGAAAAGGGGCCGGACATATCCTACGCCAGTTGTGACACCCCCTATTTTATTGGAGGTCTGATTAAAGACATTGAAACTTTAACACCGCGCGGAGTAGATTTTTTTAAAAAAAGATACAATGTCGACGTGAAAATCTGTCATGAAGTCGAGGCAATTGATCTGAAAACCCGGAGCCTGACCATCAGAAATTTGGAAACGGATGAGACTTTTACAGATCACTATGACAAGTTGATCATATCTACCGGAGCCAGGTCTGTAGTTCCACCTATTCCGGGTGCCGGTCAGGATCATGTTTTCAGCCTGAGAACGATTCAGGACACGCTCAAGATTGATTCATTCATCAAAAATAATAAACCGCAGACTGCTGCTATTATTGGCAGTGGCAGTATAGGAATGGAGCTGGCGGAAAACCTGTCCCGCCTTGGTCTGGATATCCATGTCATTGAGATGGCCCCTCAGATCAACCCCGCTCTGGACCCCGACATGTCAGTTCATATTGAAAAACATCTGAACGATCACGGAGTTCAGACC
>JAAYEX010000292.1 GCA_012728535.1 Clostridiaceae bacterium
CCCATTACCTTCACCTGGGAAAACCATGATGGGTATCTATATGCCTATTGCCGGTTGAGGGAGGATTTCCGGCACTTCAAGTTTTCAGGCATTCAGCGCCTTACCTTGGTTGAAGGCAGCTTTACCCATCACTTGGATCCCCTTGAAGATTGGAATGAAGACTGGGAGGATGACTGGGAAGAAGAAGACAGCAGCGAACCCTATTACGATATTGTGTTCAGCTGCACAGAAGATTTACTGGGTGAAGTTTTTCTCTCCTTTGACGAAGAGGTGGAAGTGCTCAAAGAATCTGCCGGGGGCCGCTATCTTTTATCTGTCTATGCCCCTTTCAGCCCAATGGTTCTTGGTTTTTTTATGGGTTTTGGCCAAAAGCTAAAGGTGTTGATGGCGTGCCCCCCGAAAATTGGTCCAGTTCCAAAGTTAGTAAAGCTATGATAAACTATGAAAAAGGAGCTGGAAGCAATGGCAAGAAAAAAGTACAGTGTGGAGCAAATCATCATTAAATTACGAGAAATCGAGGTGTTATGCGGCAGCGGCAGCACCGTAGCGGAAGCCGCCCGGCAATCCGGTATTACCGAACAGACCTATTATCGCTGGCGCAAAGAATATGGAGGTATGAATACAACAGACGCCAAACGGATGAAGGAGCTGGAAAAGGAGAATGCCCGGTTAAAGAAACTGGTGGCGGAACTGAGTCTGGACAACGCAATTTTGAAGGATGTCAACTCAAAAAACTACTAAGCCCGGTAAAGCGCAAAGCAGCTGTCGCGGATGTGGTACTCCATCATGGTGTGTCTCAGCGGCGTGCTTGCCGGGTGTTAAAGGTGAACCGAACTGCTGCAAGGTATGAGCCTGTACGCTTACCGGATGAGGATGAAGTACGGGCGGATATCATTGATAAAGCAACCAATTTTGGCCGTGTTGGTTATCGTATGGTAACAAACATGATGCGCAACGAAGGTCGCAAAATCAACCATAAAAGGGTAGAGCGAATCTGGCGGGAAGAAGGACTGAAGCTGCCCCAAAAGCAACCGAAGAAACGTCGGTTATTCTTAAATGACGGCAGTTGTGTCCGGCTTCGCCCGGAGTATAAAAACCATGTATGGAGTTATGATTTTATGGAGGACACTACCATGGATGGGCGAAAGATTCGGTTTTTAAATATCATTGACGAATACACCAGAGAGTGTATAGCCAGTGTGCCTCGGCGTTCCTGGCGAAACACGGATGTGATTGAAACCCTTGCGGACATCATGCTGACCAGGGGATGTCCGGAATACATACGCAGCGACAACGGTCCTGAATTCATCGCCAAGAAATTACGAAAATGGCTGGAAAATCTAGGTGTCATTACGACTTATATTGAACCGGGAAGCCCTTGGGAAAACGGATATTGCGAGAGTTTTAACAGCCGGATGCGGGATGAGTTTTTAAACGGAGAATTGTTTGGAAATATGTATGAAACCCAGGTACTGACAAAAAGATGGGTCAAGTATTATAATACCATTCGCCCTCATTCGGGCCTTGGCGGCAGACCGCCGGCACCTCAATCCCTTCTTCTTTCGGCTTGAAGAGCAAAACACCTTTTGTTTTGCTCTTCAAGGGTCAAGATGAACGCGCTGCGCGCGCCCTTGAGCGGCAATCCAAAACGTGTTACAATTCAGCCAAGTCAAGAAGAAAGGAGCCTACCAATTATTGGTCTTTACTAACATTACTTTTGGACCAATTAATGGGGGCAGGTCATCAAGACGTTGCCCTGTCGGAGCGATTTATTCCAACGGCATTTCAGCAGTTATTCACACTGGGGAGTGCGAAGTGAACTTTCTACCGGCAACTCCTGAAAATATTGAAGTGCATAATAGGCAAATGAGTGAACTCGTCGGTTGTCAGCACATAGGCCAATATCTCGAAATCGATGAAGATTCCGTAGAAGTTTTGTATGGTAAACTCGCTGAGCAGCAAACAGAAGCCCAGTTTCCAAACCTAATTGTCCGTAATCTTTTCTTAGTTTTAGGTAACAAGTGCATCATCAGGAGGCGCGGAGATGTATACTTCCGGATTGATGCTATCATCGAAGATAACCCTGTTATAGGCGTAGCAGAAATCGAGTTTCATAAGGACACTCTTGAACCACCACGCTCGATCCTCGATGATATTGCTGTCCTATCATCTAGATACAACATAGAGAGCCAACACGTCAAGCCTTTCATCGTATTTCTAGAATTACCAAACTTACGTACGGAATATTGGAGGGTGATAAAAGACATAAAAGATGTTTTGGGTATCCGAGTTCATTCTCTGACGTTAGGTGCTCTTTGTACATTGGCATGGAGATTTTCCAATGCTTCAATTGACTCATTTGATTTTTATGCTGATGTCAATTCACCTTCAATTAAGCGGGGGGTTGAGTCTCTGTACGCAGGAGCACAACTACCAGACATTACCCAACATGCAATATTCGAGCCTCTGAAATAACCACAGAATACCTTAAGGAGCATATAGAGATGGGAAATGAACTTCAATCTTTATCAGTACTTTTTCAAAACAGGCTATTTCGCATACGTGACTATCAGCGTGGTTATGCCTGGAAGCATGAGCAACTTACAGACTTTTGGGAAGATCTGCTGAACCTTCACGAGGACAGGTATCACTATACCGGTCTGCTCTCGCTCAAGGCAGTCGGCCGTAAAGAAACGCGCTTGTGGCATGAAGATGGGTGGTTACTTGATATTGGATATAAACCATTTCACGTTGTGGACGGGCAGCAACGGCTGACGACGTTTTCTATATTAATGTATGAAATAACTGCTTTGGTAAAAAACGTTCCAGATAACGAATGTAAGAAGGA
>JAAYEX010000293.1 GCA_012728535.1 Clostridiaceae bacterium
AAAATCTTGGAAGCGTTGTCGAGCCGGATCCAGCTGGCCCGGCCCTGACCCGGCGCCGCTTTTTTTTCAGTAGTTAGCTTGTTCATATACTAGATTATGACACATGAAGAGACCTAGCGGCAGACGCAGTGCATGGATTGGTGCCAGGCACGTTTCTATGCACAACTTTAAATATAATCTATAATTGTGTAATTTATTACCTATATAGGCTGCCCGGCACTGTTCTGCTATTATGGCAGTTAATGCGGACTGCCCGGATCGGTGCCAGGCCCCTTTCTGTGCAGGCAGTCAGCGGCAGAATTCTGCTATTATGTGTTGATAATAAAAAAACGCAGTGCATGGATTGGTGCCAGGCACGTTTCTATGCACTCGGTAAAACATATTTTCGGTGACAAAGTCCCTTGTCTCCGGATTGAATAGATGGGAAGGTAAAAAAATGAAAGTTGTGCTTAAAGATGGATCCCCGCTCGAAGTCGGGGATGACGCCTCAGTTTACGATGTAGCTGAACAAATCGGAGCGGGACTGGCCCGGGCGGCTCTGGCCGGCGAAGTCAACGGCCAGGCGGTAGACCTGCGCACAAAAGTGCCGGCAGATTCCGAGATCGCTATTCTGACCTTTGATGATGAATACGGCCAGGATGCCTTCCACCACTCTTCATCTCACTTGCTGGCCCAGGCGGTCAAGCGCCTGTACCCGGACGCCAAACTGGCGATCGGCCCGGCCATCGACCAGGGTTTTTATTACGACATCGAGTTTGCCCAGCCGCTTTCAGACTCTGATCTGGAAAAAATCGAAGCTGAGATGCAAAAGATCGTCAAGGCAGACCTGCCGATCGAAAAATTCACCCTGCCGCGCGCAGAAGCCATCGATTTTTACAAAAAACAGGGCGAAATTTACAAGGTAGAGCTGATTGAAGACTTGCCGGCAGATGCAGAGATCTCCTTTTACAAGCAGGGCGAGTTTACCGATCTTTGTGCCGGCCCCCACATCAAGTCGACCGGCCAGATCAAAGCTTTTAAACTGACCTCCCTGGCCGGTGCCTATTGGCGCGGCGATGAACATAACACCATGCTGACCCGTATCTACGGCACTTCCTTCCCCAGGAAAAAACAGCTGGAAGAACATCTGGCCCGCCTGGAAGAAGCGAAAAAGCGCGACCACCGCAAGATCGGCCGCGAGATGGGCCTCTTCATGACCCATGATGCCGGACCCGGCTTTCCCTTTTTCCTGCCCAACGGCATGGTACTGAAAAACTCCCTGATCGAATACTGGCGGGAACTGCACGACAGAGAAGGCTACAAAGAAATCGAATCACCCATCATCCTGTCCCGGAAACTGTGGGAGGAATCCGGCCACTGGGACCACTACAAGGACAACATGTACACGACCGTGATCGATGAGGAAGACTACGCCATCAAGCCCATGAACTGTCCGGGAGCCATGCTGGTCTTCAGCAACAGACTGCGCTCCTACCGTGACCTGCCGCTCAGGCTGGCGGAACTGGGCCGCGTCCACCGCCACGAACTCTCCGGCGCCCTCCACGGCCTGATGCGCGTGCGCGCCTTTACCCAGGACGACGCCCATATCTTCATGCTGCCCGAGCAGATGATCGACGAAATCACCGGCGTGATCCGCCTGATCGATGAAGTCTATACCAAGTTCGGCTTTAAATACCAGGTGGAGCTTTCCACCCGGCCCCAGGAGTTTTTAGGCGAAATCGCTGACTGGGACCGGGCCGAGGAAAACCTCAAGGAAGCCCTGGCCGCCATGGATCTGGACTACAAAATCAATGCAGGCGACGGCGCCTTTTACGGGCCGAAAATCGACTTCCAGGT
>JAAYEX010000294.1 GCA_012728535.1 Clostridiaceae bacterium
CTTCTTGGCTATGACAGTCCTAAAGTGGGTTGTCTTTGTGCAGTTGAGAGTGTAAATCCTGCCATGCCGGCCACTGTAGATGCTGCTGAGCTGGTCAGACGTAATCGGACGGGTGAGATTTCCGGCTGTCAGGTCGGTGGTCCCTTTGCTCTGGATAATGCTCTCTTTCCGGAGGCAGCGGCTCTTAAAGGAGTGGATGATCCGGTAGCAGGGAAGTCTGATATTTTGTTGGTCCCCTTTATTGAAGTTGGCAATGCCCTGTATAAGTCACTGGCATTTTTGCAGGGACTGCCGGTGGCTGGTGCAATTATCGGTGCAAAGGCACCTGTTATAATCAGTTCCAGAGCAGATAGCGAAGAGAGCAAGCTTCGTTCGATTGTCTTATCCCTGTACCTGGCTAAAAAACAGAAGGAGCTACTTAGATGAGTTTAATTCTGGTGCTCAACCCCGGTTCAACTTCGACCAAGATTGCAGTTTATGAAGGTGATAAATCCGTTTTTATACGCAGCATCCGCCATGAGAAAGAGAGCGACAGACAGCCGACAGTAATCGATCAGTTGGATTTTCGTTTGCTCCTGGTCAGAGAAGTATTGGCGGACGCGAACATTGCTCTGGAGGATCTTGACGCTATTATCGGTCGTGGCGGGCTGCTTCATCCTATGGAAGGCGGCACCTATAATGTAAGTCAGGACATGATTGACGATATGGTACGTTGTCGCTACGGTGAGCACGCCAGCAATCTTGGAGCCATTATGGCAGCTGAGTTGGCAGAGGGTTTGTCCATATATGTATTTATTGCTGATCCGGTGGTGGTAGATGAAATGATTCCGGAAGCAAAATACACCGGTTGGCCTGAATTTGATCGCATTGCGATTTCCCACACGCTGAATCAAAGAGCTGTAGCCAAACGTTTTGCCCGCACTCTGGAGAAAGATTATGAAGAGATGAATCTGATTGTTGCTCATATGGGCGGCGGATCTTCCGTTGGAGCCCACTGTCAGGGCAAAATCATTGATGTTAATAATGCTCTGGATGGAGACGGGCCTTTTTCGGCTGAACGAACGGGCGGTCTACCGCTACGCAGCGTGCTTGATTTTTGTTACAGTGGTAAACATGACAGAGTGGGAGCTCAACACCTGTTTATCGGTCAGGGAGGCTTGTACGCCTATCTTGGCACTAAGGACGGCATAGAGATTGAAAAACGTATTGAAGCGGGCGATGAAAGAGCGATGATGGTCATCAGAGCAATGGCTTATCAGACCGCCAAAGAGATCAGTGCCCTCGGTGCAGTTTTTTATGGTGGAGTTGACGCGATACTGCTTACCGGTGGTCTGGCCTATATGAAGCCTTTAGTAGACTGGATCAGAGAGCGGATTGAGTATCTTGCTCCCGTACATGTCTTCCCCGGCGAGGATGAGATGGGCGCCTTGGCTCTGGCTGCAGAAGAGGTGCTGTCAGGAGAGAGGGAAGCCAAAGAATATATAGCTCTTTAAGTAAGAGATATCTCTTACGGGAAGGATAAAAGTGAGTGAAAAAAAGGGGATATTCCCTTTGAATTTGAAAAAGATTACCCTGATAGCCGGCCACTTCGGCAGTGGCAAAACAGAAATTGCAGTTAATCTGGCCTTGCAAAATGGATTGGCAGGAATTCCTACCCGCTTGCTTGATCTTGATATAGTTAATCCATATTTTCGATCTTTCGAAGCTAAAGAGCAGCTGGACGCTGCAGGGGTAGATTTGCTGGTAAGTTCTCTGGGCGGTCACGCTGATGTGCCTGCTATTCCCGGCGAAGTAGCCGGTATTTTCACCAAAGACGAAACTAAAGAGATTGTGGATTTGGGTGGTGACCCTGATGGTGTACGTCTTCTTGGTATGTACGAACGCCAGTTGAAGAATGCTGATTTTGACTTTTTCTTTGTTTTTAACGCTAACAGGCCTGAAACAGCTACTTTTGAGAAAGGCCTGCGTTACTTTGAAAATATTGAGTTTATGTCCAAGCAAAAGTTCAGCGGTTTGATTAATAATACGCATCTGATACATGAGACGGGGGTTGATGATGTGTTGCGCGGACAGAGTATTGCCCTGAAAATAGCAGATAAAGTCAGGCTACCCCTGATTTGCAATGCTATGACCCGGGATATTTTTGAAATAATACAGTCAGATCATGATTTGCAGGTCAGCTTGCAAGCACCGGTTTTTATTATTGACTTACAGATGAAAAAGCCCTGGGAAGTTTAATCTGATTATTAGGATTACTTTGTTATTATACAAGTAGGGTGATTTGTCACCACAGGAGGGATCGGTTTTATGAAAGGAAGAGTTGAGTTTCGTACAGATTGGTGCAAGGGTTGTGAGCTCTGTATCCCTGTATGTCCCGTAAACATTATCTTTATTGATGAATCAGTGACCAACAGCAAAGGTTATCATCCTGCGACTGTAACCGCCATGGATGAGTGTATCGGCTGTGCGAATTGTGGCAGAATCTGTCCTGATTCTATCATTACCGTATGGAGAGAGAAACGAGTAAAGAAGGATCAGAAATAGGAGGATAGCTATGGCAAAGGAATTATGGAAGGGTAATGAGGCGATGGCGGAAGCTGCCATTCGCGCCGGACTTAAGTGCTATTTCGGCTATCCCATTACACCACAAAGTGAAATACCGGAATATTTTTCCCTGCACCTGCCTGAACACGGCGGAGTCTTTTTGCAGGCTGAATCAGAAATCGCTGCCATCAATATGGTTTATGGCGCTGCGGGTGCGGGAGTAAGAACAATGACCTCATCTTCCTCGCCGGGCATCAGTCTGAAACAGGAAGGGATTTCATATATAGCAGGAGCCGAGCTTCCCTGCGTTATTTTAAATGTTATGCGCGGAGGCCCGGGTCTTGGTACAATCCAACCTGCGCAAGGTGACTATTTCCAGGCAACACGCGGCGGGGGTAACGGTGATTACCGTGTGATAGTTCTGGCTCCGGCTAATGTTCAGGAAGCTACTGACCTGATGCGTCTAGCTTTTGATCTGGCAGATAAATACCGCATGCCGGTGATGATGCTGGCAGACGGTATGATCGGACAGATGATGGAACCTGTGGAATGGCCTGATGAGCCTACTCCTGAGCCGATTGACAAGCCCTGGGCTACAACCGGAACCATGGAGAAGCGTAAACACAATGTTATTAACTCCTTGTTTATGGAACCGGAAGCCTGTGCGGCTCATAATGTCAGGTTAGATCAAAAATACAGGCTTGTGACAGAGAAGGAGACGCGTTACGAGTTAGTAGGTGATGATGAAGCGGAA
>JAAYEX010000295.1 GCA_012728535.1 Clostridiaceae bacterium
CGTCAGTTGTTATTAGGTATCTCCGGTTCGCTCTTGGCTATAGGACTTGCCTTGATCACGCCCTTTCGGCAGTTGTTACGCCCCGGCTTACGCGAAATAGTCTATTTCGTAATTACCGGTCTTTTGCTCTATACGATGCTGCGAGGAATTACCAGTCAAGGCGCACAGCGCTGGGTAGCGATCGGACCGATTCAGTTCCAGTCTTCAGAATTAGCCAAAATCGGCGTGGTCTATTATCTTTCTACGTACTTCTTTGAGCGACAACGACAGCGCAGACGGCAACCCGACATAGGAACACCTTGGGAAGAGAAGAAGCAGACTGCCTTCAAGAAGATGAATCTCGAGACTTATCGCGACTTCACCCGTCCCTTTTTGCGCATATTGCTATGGGTTGTCCTCGTCGTGCTACAGCCCCATTTATCTGGAGCCATCATTCTGGTCGTTCTGGCACTTCTAATGTTTATTATGGGAAAAATCCCACTACGTTCTTGGCTCCGAGGCATACTCTTACATGTCATTCCGATCATGCTGGTACTTCTCTTGTTAGCTGCTTTATTGATACCGGTGGTTTACAATACGTCGCTGCCGGACTTGATTTCAGATAGATTCGCTCACTCACAGCGCCGGATCGAATTGTTCCGAGACCGCGATTCTGTGGATGCAGACGGTAGGCGTCAGATAGAACAAGCAGAAATTGCTTTTGGAGTGGGGGGAATGACCGGCGTCGGTCTAGGACGCAGTACGCAGAAACTTAATTGGCTCGCAGAAGCGCATAATGATTTCATCTTCCCGATTATTGGAGAAGAGCTCGGTTTAATTGGTACGCTAGCTGTCCTGCTCTTGTTTATACTATTTCTTATAGCCGGCTTCTCGGTAGCCTCGCGGGCTTCAAGCTTAGCTGCGCGCAACATTGCAGGTGGTTTCACGTTTTTGATTGTTTTTCAGGCCTTCCTTAATATGGCGGTTGCGACGAGCCTGATACCGGCAACAGGAATTTCAATGCCTTTTTTCTCTGCAGGCGGCACAGCAAACGTTATTTTTGCAGCAGCTGCTGCTTTGGTTTTATGCGTTTCAAAAACAGGCGTTAAGCGTAATCGCCAATTAGTGCGCGTCTTGGATCGTAAATAATTAAGAAAGAGAGTTGCTTGACGATATGCAAGCCGATGATCGAAAAACTGTAATTTTTGCTGCTGGGGGTACAAGTGGCCACATTCACCCTGCCTTAGCAATAGCCTCTGAGATTAGAGATAATAATCCTGATGTGAGGATTATTTTTTGTGGCTTGGCGGGAAATATTGAGGCGGAAATGGTGCCTGCAGCAGGTTATGAATTTGTCCCCATTTCAGCCCGCGCCATGCCTTCGAAGTATTATCCATGGTTCTACCGCTGGCTTAAGGACAACATCCACGGCATACGAACGACCAGAAAGCTTATTAAAAAGCTGAAACCCATCCTTGTCATCGGCACCGGTGGCTACGTTACAGGGCCAGTTATTATGGCAGCTTCGCAGCTAAAGACACCTTATGTTTTGCATGAGCAGAATGTTTACCCCGGCAGAGCCAACCGCTTTTTTGCCAAACATGCGGCTCATGTTTTCGTCATAAATGAAAAAAGTAAAGAGAATCTTGGAGATCTCGATGCAATTACAGTGAGCGGCAATCCGGTTCAACCTATATTTTATAATTTGGACAAGGAGCAGGGGAGACACGCCATCGGCATATCTGAAGATCGGTTTCTTCTGGTCGTCACGGGCGGCAGTCTAGGTGCGGAACGTTTAAACAAGGCGATAAGTGGCTTACGTGATCACCACGGCTGGCAGCAGTTGGTGAAAGACCATCCCGAACTGATGATTATGCTGAGCACAGGTAAGGATCAGCCGAACAGCCCGGAAATCTACGAAGGCATCTCGAACGTCCAAGTCACGAATTATCTTTATAATATGGCACAATGGATGGCCGCTTCGGATCTTGTCATCTCTCGTTCAGGAGCAATGACCTGTGCTGAATTGATGGCTTTGGCCAAACCGGCCATACTGGTCCCATATCCCCATGCCATCGATGATCATCAGAGCATGAACGCGCAGAGTTTGGCAGAGCTCGGCGGCGCAATCATGATTAAAGATGCAGATTTTAATACAGAA
>JAAYEX010000296.1 GCA_012728535.1 Clostridiaceae bacterium
CTTACAAGCTCAAAGCTCATGACGAAAACAATGAGTGCCAGATCGGTGACCGTGTACGTGTTATGGAGACACGTCCGCTCTCCAAGAGTAAGCGCTGGCGCTTAGTAGAAATCATTGAGAAAGCCAAGTAAGAGCGTGTTGGAGGACTAAGATTATGATTCAAGTACAAAGTAGGCTGAAGTCCGCCGATAATACCGGCGCCAGAAGCCTGATGTGTATAAAAGTATTGGGAGGCAGCGGCAGACGCTATGCAAACGTCGGTGACGTTATTGTCTGCTCTGTTAAAGAAGCTATTCCGGGTGGAGTTGTAAAGAAGGGTGATGTTGTTAAGGCAGTAGTCGTCCGTTCCAAATCCGGAGTAAGACGTAATGATGGTTCAGTAATTCGCTTCGACGAGAATGCAGCGGTTATTTTGAAAGATGACGGTAATCCACAGGGAACGCGTATCTTCGGACCGATCGCCCGCGAGCTGAGAGCTAAGAAGTATATGAAAATTCTGTCTCTCGCCCCGGAAGTTTTGTAGGAGGGCAAGATGGCTAATAAAGTTCATGTTAAAACTAACGACCGTGTTTATGTGCTGAGCGGCAAAGATGCAGGCAAATCAGGCAAAGTGATTGCAGTATATCCTGCGACCGGACGTATCCTGGTTGAAGGTGTCAATATGGGTACACGTCATGTGAAGCCCCGAAGCAGCACACAACAGGGCGGACTCATTAATCAGGAGCTTCCGATTCATGCTTCCAACGTGATGCTGGTTTGCAGCGAGTGCAAGCGTCCCTCAAAGACCGGAGTCAGATTTCTTGACAATGGTGATAAAGTCCGTTTTTGCAAATCATGCGGAGAACAGGTTGCTGTCATCCGTTCGGCTAAGAAATAGGTGAGCTATGAATAGAGTACAAGAAAGATATAAAGAAGAAATTATTCCGGCACTTATGAAGAATTTCGATTATAGCTCGGTCATGCAAGTGCCCAAGCTAAGCAAAATCGTTTTAAATATGGGTGTCGGTGATGCGAAAGAAGACTCTAAAGCTATCGATAATGCTATTGAAGATCTGACAACAATAGCAGGGCAGAAAGCGATAGTAACTCATGCAAAGAAATCCATCGCAAACTTTAAATTACGTGCCGGTATGCCTATCGGTGCCAAAGTAACTTTGCGTGGTGACCGCATGTACTACTTCTTTGATAAGCTCATTAGTGTAGCTCTGCCAAGAGTGCGTGACTTTCGCGGGATCAACCCGAACTCATTTGACGGCCACGGTAATTTTACCTTGGGCGCCCGTGAGCAGTTGATTTTCCCCGAGATCGATTACGACAGTATTGATAAGATCAGAGGTTTAGATATTGTCATCGTGACTACTGCTGAAACCGATGAAGAAGGCAAGGCCTTGCTTGAAGCATTAGGCATGCCGTTCCGCAAATAGGAGAGATTAAGATATGGCGAAAAAATCACAAATAGTTAGAGCCCAAAAGCCGCAAAAATACAGTAGCCGTGAACACAATCGCTGTCAGCTTTGCGGACGCCCTCGTGCTTACATGAGAAAATTTGGTGTCTGCCGTCTTTGCTTCCGTGAACTTGCTTATAAAGGCCAGGTTCCCGGTGTACGCAAAGCCAGCTGGTAAGAAGGAGTAAGTCTATGCAAAGTACTGATACTGTAGCTGATATGTTGACACGCATCCGCAATGCGGGCCGCGCTGGTCATAAGTCCTGTGATATTCCTGCATCCAAACTGAAGAAAGCAATAGCTGACATTTTGGTTGAAGAAGGATATATCGAGAAAGTTGAATACAAGACCGGTAACGTGCAGGGAGTTTTAACTACGACTCTGCGTTACCACGGATCCAAACCAGTCATCATGGGTATACGTCGCATTTCCAAACCCGGACTGCGCGTGTATGCTGATGCAGCTAATCTGCCACGTGTCCAGAACGGCTTAGGTATTGCAGTCATCTCTACCTCTCAGGGTGTCATGACAGATCGCAATGCCCGTCGTGCCGGCATTGGTGGTGAAGTTCTGGCTTACGTCTGGTAAGGCCGGTTAGGTTTGTTAACTCCATATAGGAGTTCAGAATAATACTCTGAAAAGGGTCAGTGACCCCCAATCTTAAGAGCAGGAGGACAGTATGTCTAGAATAGGAAAGATGCCGATTGAGATACCTGCCGGCGTCGACGTCTCAATTACTGATGACGTCGTCACAGTTAAAAAAGGTAATCAATCGCTGACACAAAGTATTTCCCCGCTGGTCAAAGTCAATGTTAATGACGGCGTGCTGACAGTCGAACGTTTGAAAGACGATCGCTTCGGCCGCTCCATGCATGGGCTTACCCGCAGTTTAATCAACAATATGATTATCGGCCTGGAACAGGGATTTTCGAAGAACCTCGAAATCGCAGGTGTTGGCTATAACGCTGCCAAAGAAGGCTCGACTTTAGTATTGAACGTAGGTTATTCGCATCAGGTTCGTATTGATGAACCTGAAGGTATCACATTTGAAGTTCCTTCCAACAACAAAATTTCTGTTAAAGGACATGATAAGCAATTAGTCGGTGAGATGGCAGCCAAGATTCGCGCAGTCCGTCTGCCTGATGCTTATAAGGGTAAGGGAATCAGATATGAAGGCGAAGTCCTGCGACTCAAAGTCGGCAAAACAGGCGCAAAGTAAGGAGCGAAAGTTATGAGTTATAAAGAATCAAGAAATCAACGCCGTCTCCGTCGTCATGCGCGTGTCAGAAACAAGCTTCATGGCACAGCTCAACACCCAAGACTTTGTGTTTTTCGCAGCAATGCGGAGATCTATGCACAACTCGTCGACGATGATAATGGAGTAACCCTGGCGCAGGCCTCTTCACTGGATAAAGTGCTGGACATAGAGCATGGCGGTAATATTGAAGCTGCCAAAGCTGTCGGCAAACTTATCGCTGAACGTGCGCTTGAACAAGAAATCAAAACTGTGATCTTTGATCGCGGAGGCTATAAATATCACGGGCGAGTGGAAGCATTGGCAGAAGCGGCACGCGAAGCCGGACTATCATTTTAAGGGAGTAAAGCATGAGAAGAGACA
>JAAYEX010000297.1 GCA_012728535.1 Clostridiaceae bacterium
CATACTCTGCGTCCGTTAAGCTGATAGTGATTTCCTTCATAACATTCACCTCTCATCTTGTTAGTTGGGGGATATACTAATTTGTGTAATCCAAATATGAATTTCCGAGCAAAAAGAACAATTTCCAGATTTAGAAGTCTATCCAAATACCGTTAGGATTTATTATCTTCAAAATGATCCCCAGCATTTATATCATATCTAAAGGGTTCTTGGACTCAAAACATGCAAAATAAAGGGTGACAAGAGAGAGAATCTTGTGAATCGTTCTACATAAGTTACGCCTTCCTCTGCCTTTGATCCTTAAAATAAATTTTAGTTGTGTCTTGTTATTTGTTTGTTAACTGCCTTGAGCCGTTGAAAGGAAATAATATGCTTGAACTGCAAAAAGTATCCTTTGCCGTCCAGGAGGACGACAAGATCAAATATATTGTCCGTGACATCGATCTAGTCATCAAGGACAAATTTGTTGCCATTACAGGACCCAATGGCAGTGGTAAATCGACCTTGGCCAAACTGATCGTGGGCATCATCCAGCCAACTGAAGGCAGGATCCTCTTTAATGGTGAAGACATCACCGATCTATCTATCGATGAACGGGCCAAGCGAGGAATAAGCTATGCTTTCCAGCAACCTGTGAAATTCAAGGGTTTGAAAGTTTTTGAACTTATCTCCCTGGCTGCAGGCCGAGCCCTCACCAAAGATGGTGCCTGCGACTACCTGTCCCAGGTAGGTTTGTGTGCCCTGGACTACGTAGACCGAGACCTCGACGAAAGCCTGTCCGGAGGTGAATTGAAACGAATCGAGATCGCTATGATGCTGGCTAGAGGAACCTCGCTAACCATCTTGGATGAACCGGAAGCCGGTATCGATCTGTGGAGCTTTCAGAACCTGATTGGCGTTTTCCGTCACCTGCATGAACTAACTGGGGGCTCCATCCTGATCATATCTCATCAGGAACGAATCTTAGATATGGTTGATCAGATCATTGTGCTTGATGAAGGCCGCATTGAAAAACAGGGTAACAAAGATAAAATACTGCCTGACCTGATGCTGCAAGTCGACGACTGCCGGGCCGGTTGCAACTATTTCAAGATCTCCTGAGGTGCTTATGGATAAGAAAAAGAAACTGGTTGACCCGATCAACGAAAAGATCTATCAAAATCTGCTGGCTGAGATCACAGGCCTCTACGCTATGCCCATGGGTGCTTTCAACATCCGGTCTGATGGGGAAGCATTCGACCGGCACACCACGGCGACCATCGATATAGTAACCAAAAATGATCAACCGGGGATCGATATCATCGTCAAGCCGGGCACCAAGAACGAAAGCGTCCATATCCCGGTCATCATCGGACAGACCGGCCTCCACGACCGTGTCTACAATGATTTTTACATTGGCAAGGATGCCGATGTAACTATCGTAGCAGGTTGCGCTATCCATAACCCTGGGGCAGACGACAGCTCCCATGATGGTATTCACCGCTTCTTTCTGGCCGAAAACGCCCGGGTCAAATATATTGAAAAGCACTATGGGGAAGGAGAGGGCAGAAGGATCCTTAACCCTACCACCATCATTGAGTTGGGCCCCGGTAGCTATCTGGAGATGGACAGTGTCCAGATCCAGGGAGTCGACACTACAGTTCGCGATACCCGAGGTGTCGTCGGACCCGGCGCCACCTTAATCGTCAGTGAAAAGATTATGACCAACGGTGACCAGACTGCCAAAACCCTTTTCAACGTTGATCTGAACGGGGAAGACTCCAAAACCCACCTGATTTCTCGATCCGTGGTTCGGGGCCAGTCCCACCAGACCTTCGTCTCCAACATAACAGGTAACAACAAAAGTAGAGGACACTCAGAATGTGATGCCATCCTGATGGATCAGGGCAAGGTCGTCGCCATCCCGGAGGTCACCGCAAACCACTCAGAAGCTGAACTCATCCATGAAGCTGTCATTGGTAAAATCGCGGGGGAACAATTAATCAAACTAATGACACTTGGTCTCAGCGAGAAGGAAGCTGAAGCCCAGATCATCAGCGGATTTATGAAATAAGTTTGACCCGTTTAAAGCAGTCAACGCCCAGATCTGAGAAAGTGTAGGCCTTGCTATTGAGATGGACACCCCTTTTAAAACAGCGAAAACCATTTGATTCCGGTTTCTCAGCATAGTGACGGACGATCCATTAGATTTTTAATTTTGCAAAATTTGCTAAGAATTTGCTAAGAAAAATGACGAGATTCCGTAATGCTACGAAATACTCTGTGCTACTGCATGGGATTTTGAACCTTCGAAAATGTAGTGTTCATGCGGGTTTGATGATATTTCGTGATACTCTGTGATACTCTATGTTATGCTCTCTCGCCTACTC
>JAAYEX010000298.1 GCA_012728535.1 Clostridiaceae bacterium
CGGCTGTTATTCCCTGATTTCCGCCGAGGCGCATTTGTGCGTCATAGGCCGTGTTGCAATGCACCCAGAAGCAACCCAGGATTTCTTTCATGAAATCCTCAGTCATGCCTTCTTCAATGGATTTTTGGTAATAAGGATATAAATACTGATCAAGGCGGCCGAAGGAAACGCCCGGTCCGGGATATTTTTCATCAAACATAACCAGCATATGGGTCAGCCACAAAGACTGGATGGCCTGGTAAAAATTGTCGGCTCCCTGCCAGGGAACTACAGCCAGATTCTCAGCCATAAGAAGGAGTTCCTGCCTGCGTATTTCATCACTTTCTTCTTCTGCCAGGCGCAGGCACTCGATACGATACTTGTCTGCCAGCTCTCTCGGCATTTCACAGGCTGTCATCATGGCCCGCAGCTGGGCCCCTTTTTGCCCCTTTTTGTCGTCAGCTGACAAGCTCGCATATTTTTCTTCCAGCTCTTCATATACTGACTTGAAGCCGCTTTTCAGGATTTTGGCATAGTCGGGGATCAGGTGCCCACTGGTTGCACCGCAATTACCGTAGCCATGTGAGATCAGGTATTGCAGTTCCTTTCTGGCCTGAAAGACACGCTTTTCTCTGTCCTTGCTTTCTGGCTCATCCAGGCACATGGAATACATGGCATTGAATCTTCCACCCGCAAGTAAATCCCCGGGTAGGATCTCCTGGGCTATATGATTTAAAATGAGATCCTTGGCATACAATGCCTTTCTTTCAACAATGGACTGTTCAAAAAAGTCATCAGCAACAGGCACGATTTTTCCTGCCGCCAGAAAACCTGTAGTAAATGGCTGATAAAAGGCGACTGTCTCGGGCACGATATGGTAAGTCAGTTCGTCATAGCAGCGGTCCCATTCTCTCCCGTTTGTGAATATATTGTATTCGTTGTTCCACGCCCTCTCGACGCCCTCAAAGAAATAATCACGCAACCACTGAACCCGGGGTGAAAGATTTTTGGGCTCCTTAACCGCATTCTTGTACTTGGCCATTGCTATTCCTCCTTGAAATAGATCTGCTTGATAACATCTTCTCCCTGCTCAAGTAAGGCCTGCACAGGTACACTCAATGACCATGCGGCTTTCCAGGAGATTGTCGATAAATTCTTTATCGTAGAGATTGTGGGAAATCATGCCATCCAGGATTGCCATGGTGCCATGTTTTTTCCAGTCGGCGACAAACAAATCAGTCAAACTTGGCATAATATCCTCCGTACAATCGGTGGTAATACCAGTGAGTGATTTAAGTTTGGCACGCTGAGGGGCCGTCGTCAATGCTGTAGCTTATTTTTCTGTCACAAAATTAAGTGACAAGGACCCCGGTGGCCGGAAAGAGGGCTTAGGAAGTCGTACAGGGTATAGCTCAAACAATATATGCTAGCTATGTGGACATCATTTCCCGGTCATCCTATACTTTTGTCGACAAGAGACAGGAGTAACCGTAGGTCTCTTTTGAAATTTAATAGCCGCATTTGATGATAAATACAGAAGGATCAGGATAGATGAAAGAGCAATATGATGTGATAGAACTACTCCGCGATATGGTGAGGATTGATACCTGTCAACCTGAAGGCAATGAAAAACAGCTGGTTAATCTGATCAGGGATTTATTCTCGTCCTATAGTGAAGACATCGTTCTGACGGAGATTGAACACAGCGAGAACCGCAGCTCCCTGGTAATAAGAATCGGTCCTGAAGTCCAAGGTGGCCTTGCCTTTGTAGGTCACCTTGATACTGTATCTGTTGGTGACCGGAAGACATGGTCCCATGACCCTCATTCGGCGAAATTAGTTGATGATACGATCTATGGGCGGGGAGCAGTCGATATGAAGGCTGGTGTTGCGGCGATGACCGTTGCTGCACTGGATTATCTTAACGCAGGCTTCAAATTTGAAAAGCCACTATATCTTGTTTATACAGCAGGCGAGGAAAATGGTTGCCTGGGAGCCCGTGCGATTGCAAAAAGCAATCTTCTGGAATTTGCTGATGCCTTTGTTATCCCTGAGCCTACCGATATCAAGCCGGCTATCGCGGAAAAGGGTGCCCTGTGGCTGAGATTCTACCTTGAAGGTAAGCTGGCTCATGGATCAAAACCGGAAGAGGGGATAAATGCTGTTGAAGCAGCAGTAGACCTGTCTAAACTAATAAAAGAAACAATGTCAGTCGATCTTAAACATAAACTGCTCGGAGATTTTACTCTTTCTGTAAATAGGTTTGAAGGCGGCATTATGACGAATGTCATACCGGCTGAAGCCATGGTGGAAATGGATATAAGAACACTGCCGGAACAAAACCACGACCGGCTGCTTGAACTTATTGATAGCTGCATTAATGAGATTCTTGAAGCCTATCCGGGCCTGGCTATACGCTTGGAAACTATCCATAATTATCCCTCACTCAGCTCTGACGAAGATTCAGATTTTATCAAAAAGATTCAAGGATACGTCAGGGAAGCAGGTTTGCCGGATAAGGTCTGTGGCATGACCTATATGACTGATGCTGCCGTGCTCATACCTGTTTATCCCAAACCCTTTGTAATTATCGGTCCGGGCCACGAGTCAATGGCACATCAGGTTGATGAAGCGGTTAAGGTGGAAAGCGTGAACCTGGCCCTGGAGATTTACAAGAGGATAATGAAAGATCTGACTTAAAAATCCGACCTTAGTAGATTAAACTGAGTATTATTCTTATCGTTTTCATTTAATTTTACGTGCATTGGCAATGTTGGTATCAAATGATTCCAAAAACGTTGACTAAATGAAGAGGAGGGAATATAATTGAAGGCAACAGAAGGAAAATTTCAAGAGTCAAAACAGGCAATTAGCACATGCCTCGATCAAATCTATTATTTAATTAAAAACAATCAAACAAGCATAAGTGTTGAGAAGTACCGTCTTGCTGATAGCAAAAGGGATCCAAAATTTACCAATAGATATACATTGGGAGTCTTATTTCCGGATGAATCTGAGACTGAGGCGTTGAAGCGCGAATTATTAACTCTAACAGTGGAAGAGTATATAGAATCAATCAGGGATAATAGATTCCCTAAACTTGCACCAATGAGAGTATTTTGCAAGCAGTATTCTAATTGCGATGTCTATATAAAGCTTCGTGTTGAAATGATGAGCAAGGAATTAGCCGGCAGTGGACAAATTATTGTGATTTCATTTCATTTTGCAGAATGGAAATATAGCAGCACTGATTATCCATTTAGGAGGCAGCAGAAATGATAATAATTAAGACCGAGAATAAACTTTGTTTAAGCTGTATGGAACTACATGAAGTTCAGACTGTAATTTGTAGAGAATTGGAGCTGTTTAAGAACGAAGAAGTATCATTTGAGGGCCAATATGAATACTGTGACCGCAGGGATACACTGCTTGAAGATGATGAAAATATCAATCTTAACAGCCTGGCAATGAAAAATGCTTATCGCAAGAAAATGGATCTTTTGACATCTGACGATATTATGAGTATTCGAAAAATATATGATATTAGCCAAAAGGACTTTGCCATTGTTTTAGATTGGGGGCAGGCGACTATTACCCGTTATGAGAATTATCAAGTTCAGGATCGTGCACACAATGATATTTTACTAAGGGTTGCGAAAGATCCGAGGTGGTTTCTGGAGATGTTGGAGCGGGCAAAAGATAAATTATCGCTAAAAAGCTACAATAAATACCGTCAAAATGCAAATGATGAGTTTATAGAAAAGGCAAACGAATTACTATCCGATTCTATACGTGCGCGATATGCTAAATATCAAGATTCTGATCTATGCGGTGGAGTAAATCTCGATTTGGAAAAAGTAGTAGAGATGATTAACTATTTGGCACAAAATATTGATAGCCTCTACACAGTTAAACTCATGAAAACTCTCTGGTACTCTGATGTTTTGCATTACAGGAGAGAAGGACGAGCGATCAGCGGCCTGGTTTATCGAAAACTGCCGATGGGAGCAGTACCGGATGGCTATAAACAGATTATTGATCTGGACGGTGTGAGGTACGATGAGGAAAATTTCGGTGATAGTACAGCCAATAGGTTCAGACCTTCAGAAGAATTTGTACCAAGGCAACTCAGCGAAACGGAAATAGCTGCTCTTGATACTGTAATTTCTAACTTTGGTTGCATGAACACTAATGAAATTGTTCACGCAATGCATAACGAGGAGGCATATAAGCTAACTGAAGAAAAGGAAATCATCTCCTATAAACATGCTGACAAGCTATCAGTAACTTAATAGCGTAGATACAAATATCTCAAATTTACCTAGCTCTCTGTTTTTACTTAGAGAAAAATTCGTTTGAATCCTGTGGGGCTTCGTCTCTTTCGTCCATTGTATAGGTGCGAAGTTTCGATGCAACAGTTATGCGGAAGCTCTTGAACATGGTCTCACGCCCCTGTTGCTGGCTGTGGCGGTGTTCGGCAAGTTGACGCCAACGACTGACCGCTTCTTCACTTTCCCAAACAGACAGGCTCAGTATCTTTCCTTCGTTAGCTAGGCTGGTGAACCGCTCAGCACGAATAAAGCCATCGGCTGCTTGCAGCAGGTCTTTTAAGCCGGCTGCAAGAGAAAGATATTGGTCCATAAAAC
>JAAYEX010000033.1 GCA_012728535.1 Clostridiaceae bacterium
CATAAGTGCCTATATTAAGGATTCTTGCAGGATTTTTCATCCTCAGTCTTGTTACTACAATAATGCCGATCAGGGAGAAAACCGCACCGGCTCCACTCAGCAAAAGTGGATATGATATTGCAGCTATCCGGTTGCCGATCAGTTCGATAGGCAAGGTAACAGCCAAGGTGACTGCAGATATTATAGCTCCGACATATGACTCGAAGAGGTCACTACCCATACCGGCGACATCACCGACATTATCACCGACGTTATCGGCAATAACCGCAGGGTTGCGCGGGTCATCTTCAGGGATACCGGCTTCCAGCTTGCCTACCAGGTCAGCTCCGACGTCAGCAGCTTTAGTATATATGCCACCGCCTACACGTCCGAATAAAGCCATTGAAGAAGCACCCAGGCTAAAACCGGTAAGGGCTTCAAGTAAAACATTGCCGGTCCCGAATTGGACAATTGCGCTGATACCAAGTAAGCCCAGGCCAACAACACTAAGTCCCATGACAGTACCGCCACTGAAAGCCACTCTCAAAGCTGAACCTATTCCTTTTGTTCGTGCTGCTTCAGCCGTACGGACATTGGCAAGGGTTGCGGTACGCATACCAAAAAAGCCGGCAAGGACAGAAAACAAGCCGCCGACAACAAAAGCGATAGCAGTAGGCCAGCCCAGCAGTGCCAGCAGCACAAGAAGCATAACCACAACAAATATGGCAATAAATCTATATTCCCGTGAGAGGAAAACCATAGCTCCTTCTCGTATGTATGCAGCTATTTCCCTCATCCTGTTGGTGCCTTCAGGTTTGCGTTTTACTGTACGGTAGATAATAAACGCCGCGATCAAGGTAATCAGTGCAGTAACGGGTAAGATAATCCTGGAAAATATCTCGTAGTTCAACTTCTTTCCTCCACATAGTCATTTTTATTTTTTTATTAAAAAACAATAGGCTTAAGCGGTCAACCCCCTCTTCAAAACCGTATTGTTTATTCACAAATCATAAGCTAAAAGTCTTCCCGGTGTTTCGCATTAATCAGTCAAAATAAAAAAAATAATATTCCCTATCTTGGCGGGCAAGACAGGGTCCTTATTTTTCTTCGAAGTGTATTCACAGCTATTGAACAGCTTTCTGAGACGGTTTTGCGCGTTCCTGGCACCGCCTCGATTTATATTAAGTAGTATATTGTATAAAGGATTAAAAGGCAAAATATCATAGCTAATATTATGAATATGTATGAATGTCTGAAGAGAAATTTAGGCGAATAGACAAGAGATTTGTTCCTATCATTCATTTAATGCATATAATTTTTGGGCACAATTCCTGATGCTATGCTAATATTTAAATAATTTCTTTCTAATATCAATACTATCTGGAGGGGACACCATGGACAGTAATAGAATATTGGAGCATCCGATACTGGAATTTAATGAGGGCGATGATCTGCCCTTTAGTTTTGATGGCAGGGAACTGATGGGTAAGACAGGTGATACAGTAGCTTCGGCCTTGCACGCTGCCGGAGTCCATGTGCTGGGTCATCATTTCAAGACCGGCCGTCCGCGTGGCTTTTATTGTGCCATCGGCAATTGTTCCTCATGCCTGATGATCGTCAACGGTGTGCCCAACGTGCGTGTTTGTGTTGAGCCTTTGCAGGCAGGCATGGTTGTATGCTCTCAAGATGACAGGGGGATCTTGCCATGATTTCTGTTCCGCTCTTAATAATCGGAGCCGGTCCGGCGGGACTGTGTGCTGCATATAGAGCAGCAGAGGCCGGAGTGGATGTGCTGATCCTTGAACGTGCACAGAAACTTGGCGGTCAGCTTGTAAAACAAACGCATAAATTTTTTGGATCTGAGAAGCAGTTCGCATCTACCCGAGGTATCGAAATTGCGAAAATCCTGACTGACAGACTGGAGGGACTTCCAGGCCGGGTTGAACTGCAGACAGATGCGACTGTCCTTGGCTTTTATGAAGATGGTGTAGTTACTGCTGAGGTTCGGGGCAAGTTTATGAAATATCATCCTGAATGCTGCATAGTGGCAACAGGGGCATCAGAGAAAACTCTGGCTTTTGCGGGCAATGACCTGCCCGGTGTCTATGGTGCCGGTGCTGTACAAACCCTGATGAACGAATATGGGGTTCGTCCGGGAAATAGAGTTTTAATGATAGGCGCCGGCAATATCGGCTTGATCGTTTCATATCAGTTGCTTCAGGCCGGTGTGAAAGTTGCAGCCGTTTTAGATGCTGCGGATGAAATAGGCGGCTATCTGGTTCACGCCAGCAAAATCCGTCGAGCCGGAGTCCCGATTTTAACCCGGCATACAGTGGAACGAGCTTACGGCGATGAGAGAGTGGAACACGCTATAATTCATGCTCTGGATGATGAGTGGAAAAAAATTCCCGGAAGTGAACAGCAGTTTGATGTTGATGTTATCTGTGTTGCAGTCGGGCTTTCTCCACTGACAGATTTGTTGTGGCAGGCCGGAGTTGATATGAAATATATCGGAGCTTTGGGCGGCTATGTACCACTTCGTGACGCCGACATGATGACCTCAGTAAAAGGCCTCTATATCGCAGGCGATGTTGCCGGTATAGAAGAGGCCAGCTCAGCCATGGTTGAGGGAGAAATTGCGGGTATCGCCGCAGCCCTGCGTTTGGGTTTTATTACTGAGAAGAATGAAATCCTGAAAAAAGATTGTCTGAATCAGCTGCGCCAGCTGCGGGCAGGCCCAGGCAGTGAAAAGATAAGGACGGGTATGGCCCTGGCAGGAGCGTATGTGTGATGAATACTGAGATATCACTGTTAAGGAGAGAAGGCCTGGCAGTCGCCGAAGATCTGAAGGGACGCCTGCCTGATGAGGTTGACAAAAAGAGGGGACCTTATGCGGTTATTGAGTGTTTTGAAGAAATACCGTGCAACCCCTGTGTTGTATCCTGCCGCTTCGATGCGATTCTGCCATTTAAAGATATAAACGACCTCCCTTTTGTGGATTTTTCTGCATGCACGGGTTGTGCTGTCTGTGCCCGGGTCTGCCCGGGTCTGGCTATCTTCATTGTTGATGAGTCCATGGATGGAGATATGGGCACGATCATGCTTCCATATGAGTACTTGCCCTTGCCTGAAAAAGGCAGGCAGGTGCTGGCGAGAGGGCGCGACGGACGTGTGCTCTTTCCGGCCACTGTCGTGCGTGTAATGAAAGGCGGCAGGGGCAAAACAGCCCTCGTCAGTCTGGAAGTGCCGAAAGAGTATTTGCAGGAAGTACGGTCCTTTTCAGTTGAGGAGGAGGAAGATGCCTCACAATGCAGCTGTGCATCGGCTAACTTGTCGGAAGAGTCTATTGTGGTTTGCCGGTGTGAAGGTGTGGATTTGGAAGAGATCCGCGACTTGATTGCACGCGGTTACAAAACTTTGGACGAGATTAAGCATAGAAGCCGGGCGGGTATGGGACCTTGTCAGGGACGTAGCTGCCGGCAGGTTATTCTTAATGAACTTGCGCGGGATGCGGGAGTCTCACTGGAAGAATTTGAGGCGGGCAGTTTCCGGCCGCCGACGACTCCGATTTCCATGGATATTTTAGCGAAAGGAAGCGAAGAAGATGCAGAAAACAGCTGATGTCGCCATCATAGGCGGCGGAATCTCAGGTCTTTCGATTGCTTTCCAGCTAGCTGAAGCAGGTGTAAAAAATATTGCGATCATCGAAAAGAATTTCCTCGGGAGCGGTGCTACCGGTCGTTGTGGCGCAGGCATCCGTATGCAGTGGGGAACTGAGCTCAACTGCCTTCTGTCAAAATATTCCTGTGAGTTTTTTGAACAGGCACATGAGATTTTTCATAACGATATAGATATAGAGTTTAAACAGGGCGGCTATTTAATCGGTGCCGGAACAGATCAGGAGCTGGAACAGTTTAAGCAGAACGTGAAGCTGCAGAATGACCTGGGCATAGAATCTGTCTTCCTCAGCCCCGAAGAAGCCGGGGAGATCCTGCCTCATCTTGATATTTCACGGATTAAAGCTGCAACTTTCTGCCACAGGGACGGTCATCTGAATCCTTTCCGAACGGTAGAGGCTTATGCTGAAGCTTGCAAAAGTCTTGGCGTCTCGATCTATGAATACACTGAAGTCAGGGAGATTCTTCGTGACAGTGATAAGCTGACAGGTGTACGTACAGATAAAGGAGATATAGCTGCACCGGTTGTTGTCAATGCAGCAGGTGGGTATTCAGGCTTGATTGCCGATATGGCATCCGTAGATCTGCCGGTATATTCACGGCGGCACCAGATCATGGTCACAGAGCCGGTTGAGGCTATGCAGGACCCGATGTTCATGGGCTTTTCACTGAATATTTATATTCAACAGGTACCCCACGGTTCATTTATTATGGGCGGAAGTGATGATAGTGAGCCTACTGATTTGCGTCTGACTTCGTCCTGGCATTTTCTGGAAGAGATGAGTAAAACCTGCACACGCCTCATGCCTCGCCTGGGCCGGTTGAAAGTTGTCCGTCAGTGGGCAGGCCTTTACAATATGACGGCAGATGCACAGCCGATTTACGATGAGGCTCCGGAATTGCCGGGCTTCTACCATGCAGCAGGTTTTTCCGGTCATGGTTTCATGCTGGCTCCGGTTACCGGACATGTAATAGCAAAAAAGATTTTGGAGGAGGAGCCGGACATTGATGTGAGTTGTCTCAATGTCAGCCGCTTCAAAGATGGGGGATTGCTGCCAACAGAAAGTTCTGTTGTCTGATTGCTTTGGTGAAAAAATGAGAAATAAAGGCCGCTGATTGGAGTAATCAGCGGCCTTTTTAAAGAGTAACAATAACTGCCCGATTAGCTTTCCTGCATAAAGGGGTAATTGATATCTGCAGAGGGCAGGAGGTTTTCCTTAATGGTGCGAGGACTGACCCAACGCAAGAGGTTCAACACGCTGCCGGCCTTATCATTGGTGCCCGAAGCCCGGGAGCCGCCGAAAGGCTGTTGTCCCACAACAGCACCGGTAGGTTTGTCATTAATATAAAAATTGCCAGCAGTGTGGGTCAGGGCTTTTTCCATTTCGACTATGGCAGCTCTGTCCCGGGCAAAAATAGCACCGGTTAAGGCATAAGGCGAAGTTTTGTCGCATAGGGCCAAAGTTTCTTCCAGATTTTCATCTTCATAGACATAAACAGTCAGCACCGGACCGAAGAGCTCCTCTTGCATAGTTACATAATCCGCTTTTTTTGCCAGAATCACGGTGGG
>JAAYEX010000299.1 GCA_012728535.1 Clostridiaceae bacterium
CCCAAAAGATCATCTTCAACATTGACTTGCAGGATGATCTGACCATAGCCCCGATAATATTTTCTAAAAGCATCCAGCATAGAGGCTAAGGCGGGGAACTCCAGAACTTTTTTGTTTTCTATCTTCAGGTCCGGATCCTTGTCCCTGGCTTCTTCGCCAATCACACAACTTACGCCTGCCATGGCTGCCCCGGCAAAATAATCCTGCCAATTCAGCTTGATCAGAGCCGGCAATATTAAGGGCATAGCCAGTTTCACCCGATTATACCTTCCGTACTCTCTGGCAAGATTTACATTATATATATTGGCTTCTTCATAGGTCGGCCCGGCTCCGAGAGCCCCAAAGACACGACCATTAATATTAAAGTGTGAAAAGTCAATTGGATAGTCCTTCTCTGAAGCTACTTGATTATTTCCCGTATTGGTAGGATATACAGTCTGTTTGCCTAAAACAGCTGCCAAAGCAATCTCACAGCTTCCATCGCATTCCTCGGTGCAAAACGAACACATACCTGATTGAGGTGAAATATGTCGGCTCCTCAGGTGCGTATCATTAAATGCAGATGCTGATCTTGGTTGAAAAGTCATGATAATACCTCCTCCTGACTGGCGGATACCTGACTTAAGTATGTCACAAATACTCTGCACGATGTTTGAGTCTTTGCTTGATTGCCGGGCTAATGAATAATACACAGTGGAATGATATGCTTTAAAAATAAAGCAGCCATTTGGATTTAGACAGCTTGAGTCATGAAGGAGGCGGACACCATGCTATTTGCTCTTCAACTTCCCAAGTTTTTTTTAACATATTTTGCGGTTGCCTTGCTCCTATTCAACGCCTTCCTTTTTCTCTACCAATATATCCGGGAAAGGCGCGGTCTCAAGTTAGCCTTTACTTTTATTGTTATGCTCTTTTCCCTGATGCTTTTACTTGCAATTATCTTCGTAAGGTTCCCGGCTTCTTTTTTTAGTAAGATCAGTTTGATACTTGGAATCATCGTAATTGTCAGCTTGCTCTTCTTCCCTGTCTTTCTTATAATCGGCCTTTTCTTCTCTGCCATACAAATGATCCGTAAGGAAGGACACCGGCTGCCGCAGCTGCTTTCTCTGGGTTTGGGAATTTTATATCTGGCTTATCTGATTATTTGGCCTCTGCTAAGCAATGCCTTTGACAATTTTTTTCTGAGATTTATTTACTCTTACTTGTCTTTTTGCTTTGTGTTTTTTGCCGGTATTTTTGCACTTTATACTATCAGCAGCCTGCTCAATCTGATTAAGCGCCGACACAAGCAATATAAGTATATTGTTGTTCTCGGCAGTGGCTTGAAGGACGGAATCGAAGTAACGCCGCTCCTGGCTTCGCGTGTCAACAAGGGCATCGATCTTTTCCGGAAAAATCCGGACAGTATCCTGATTCTTTCCGGTGGTAAGGGTTCTGATGAAAAACTTGCGGAGGCGGAGGCCATGTATAGTTTTGCTCTAGACCGGGGGGTGCCGAAAGAAAGGATGATAATTGAGAACCGCTCATCCACAACGCGGGAAAACCTGGTCTTCTCCAAGGCTCTGATTGATGCTCATGAAGAAGCTCTGTTATCGGCCGATCCTAGCCTGCAGGAAGCCGGCAAGAAGAACAAATCAAACATTCTTGTAGTTTCGAATAGCTATCATATTCTGCGGGCCTTGCTTTTGGCCAGAGAGTTGGGCATAGACTGTGACGGCCGGGGCGCAAGGACAAAACTCTATTTCTCCATAAACGCTTTTATCAGAGAATGGATCGCCTATCTTGTCATCAGACGCAAGATGTTTATAGCTGTCTTGCTTGTATTTTTCTTTATTATACTGTTCCTGTCCTTGCTGTAAGGATCAGAATATTCTATGAATTGACCTGGTGGACAATAGCTGCAATTTTTTCGCGGTCTGCCAGAGAATAGAAGCTCTCAGAAGCAGGGAGTTGGCTGCCGAAACGAATATTTGTATTGGCAGATATGCTGTCATCAATACATCTTTTCATCATTGACAGATGGATCTGATCGCAAGCTGTGTAAGCCAGCAGTTCAATAACGTTATCAGGACGAATTCCTCCAGCAGGCAAGATCTCAATCCTACCCCTGGCGTGTTCACGCATCTGCCGTATCGTTTCTCTGCCTTCAAAGGCAGACTTTTCCTGACCACTGGTCAATATACGTTTAAATCCCAGATCTATTAAGCTGTCCATGGATCCCCGCCAGTCAGGCACTGTGTCGATCGCACGATGAAAGACAGCCGGAAGAGGATCAATCATTCTCAAGATTTTCAGGCACCGCCTTTGGTCTACTGAACCATCAGCATGGAGGATGCCGAAAACAATGCCATCAGTTCCATGCTCTATAAGTTTTTCGATATCTTCCAACATGGACTTAAACTCTAAATTGCTGTAGCAAAAACCTCCTTCACGGGGCCGGATCATGGTAAAGATTTCCGGCAAGTTAAAGTTCTTCTCTGAGTCATGCCACAGTTGGAGTTCATCTTGTACAGCGATCAGCGTCCCGACACTTGGAGTCAGACCGCCAAGCAACATGGCAGAGTTGAGCTCTACCCTGCTTGCACCTGCAAGGGCTGCCTGGACTACATCATCTGCAGATCCACAGCATATCTCGACACTAATCTTTTTATTCATTAAAAAGATCTCCTCTTAACCTGATGGCCGACAGCATGTGAAGATAAGAGCTCACTACAGCAATAGGGCTGTAGCAATCGCAAAATATATAACTAAGGCGAACAAGTCATTAATCGTGCTGATAATCGGGCCTGAAGCAACAGCCGGATCGACCTTCATCTTGTCCAGGCTAATCGGAATAAAAACGCCACAAATTGCAGAAATGAACATTCCACCGGCCAGGGAAGTTCCGACTACAAAGGCTAAATAAAGTGGATTTTGATCGCCCATGCTCACAAATGAGAGGAAGACAAGGGAAATAATGAAGCCGAATAAACCGACAATTAAACTGTTCAGCAAGCCGATCATCACTTCAGCTCGAATATGAGATTTGGTCTCATCCCCGCCCAGCAACTTGTCATGATGCAAACCCAGTATGGTAACAGCTATGGCTTGAGTGCCTATATTGCCGGCCATTCCCAGGATCATGGGTTGGAACAAGATCAGAGCAGTAATTTGTTCAATTGTATTTTGAAAAAGTGATAAAAATGCAGCGATGGCCAGGTTCAAAATAATTGAGGCTAAGAGCCAGGGCAGCCTCTGCTTGCTTCGGACAAAAGCTGAAGAATCTTCCTCATAGTCGCCGATAGCTACGAGGCGTTCAACGTTTTCTTCATATTCTTCAATCATGATATCCAGGATATCGTCAGCAGTGATAATGCCGATCAGATGATTTAGTTCATTTAATACCGGCATTACAGTATCGTCATAATCTCTGAGCTTCCGGATTGCCGTATGGATTGTATCATGCTCATAAATAACGGTTTGATTGCGCTCGGTAATCTCATCGAGACTATCATCTTTACGGGCGGCCAACAGCTTCTTCAATTCAATGGATCCCAGATATTTCTGCTCACGGTCAATGACAAAGAGCTCATCAATGAAATCACTGTCTTTAACATTTTTGATCAGGTTTCCGGTCGCCTCTGCGATGCTTGTTCCCTCCTGAATGACCATAAAGTCAGTATTCATCAGGGAAGCTGCGCTATCTTCATCGTACTCAAGCATGCGCACCATTTTTTGTCGTTTAGGCGCTACCAATAAGGAGAGAATTTCCTGGGCTTCCGCGTTTTCAACATCATCCAGTAAATTCCGAACTTCATCCATTTCCAGGGCATTTAAGAGGGCTTTTTTCTTTTCCACCGGGAGTGAATCTATATAGCTCAGAGCCAGTTCATCACTTAATTCGATAAAGACAGCATTCATCCGTTCAAGCGGAAGTTGATTCAAAATATCAAATTGCAGGTCAGCGTCCGCCTCTTCTATCATGCGGGCGATGTCGAGGGGATGGCCTTTTGTTAAGAGATCTAATTCTTTATAGTCCATTTTATATAGCTCCTAACATTGTGGTCGCCAGTCCAAAGAACACCAACAGGCTGCTTAAGTCAGCCAGGGTAGTTATGAAAGGGCCGGAAGCAACAGCCGGGTCAAAACCGAGTTTATTGATACCTACAGGAATCAGGACTCCCAAAATCGGAGAGATTATTACAGTAACCCACAGCGACAAGCCAACCACAATAGCCAGGGTCAGGGGCTGCGCTGAATTCATTTGTATGGCCAGGAAATAAGCGATTACAAAGGCTGAAGCCCCCATGATGAGACCGGTAAAAACACCGGTAAGAACTTCTTTCACGCCATTCTTAAGTGCTCGTTGAGGGTTTTTGGTCAGGATTCTTAAAGTTACAGCCAGAGTCTGGGTAGCAACATCACCGGCCGCATCCAGAATCAGGGGTTGGAAGAAGGCCAGAACTGCAACAGCAACTAAGACTTCCTCAAAGAATGTTGTAATGTAGGCAATGGGAATAGATA
>JAAYEX010000034.1 GCA_012728535.1 Clostridiaceae bacterium
AGACAAGAGAAAGCACTTTGTTCAGGAGGTCAAAGAGAGATCTCTTTTATACAGTTTTTATTTAACTTCTACAATGAGGTCTTCATTGCCCGACCACTTGTTGACCAGCGGTGCCATCTTGTTAATCAGAGGCCCCATGATCGGGCCTACCATGAGCATGCCCAACAAAGTTCCGGCATGAACAACCCCGCCCATGATCAAAGCACCGACAATCATCAGACCGTCGAAAATCATTCGCCACCAACGAAGCTGCATCTTCAGCTTTCTGGCGATAATCTGATTGAAAGCGTCAGGAGATCCGAGGCCGAATTCAGCAGATTGATAAAAACCCAGTCCGACCGCAAGCAGGACGGTGCCCGCAAGCAGGAGCATAATCTTCACGGATAAAACCGGCGCCGGCCCTGCCATCTTGCCGACCCAGGGAGTCACCATATCAACAAAGGCCCCTACGGTTACAGCATGTAAAACTGTACCGACACCGATCGTTTTTCGATCAAGAAAGAGAACTGCCAGTAAAAAGACGATATTATAAATGATCATGGCATTGCCAAAAGACAGGCCCAGCACATTGCCCAGACCTTGCGCAAATGCCGTAATCGGGTCACTGCCAAGATTAGCCATGATGATAGACGCCATACCGAATGCCTGAATCAGAACACCGACAAGAATAACCGGAACTCTAAGTGCGATACTGCGCAGCGAATACTTCCCCCTAGCCATTTGCACCTCTCTTTCTTACAGTATTCTACACGATATAAAGTTGAGATAAGGCGGACTTAACCTTATAATTAGGCAACTTCTGAATTCAGAATGATTATAATCAAGAAAAGGGGGACGATAATTGCAATATTTAATTATAGGTCTTGTTCTGATTCTGGCCCTGATTGCCATTCGCGTATCGAACAAACACGGTATACCCTCTCTTTTGTTGTTTATAATCCTGGGTATGGCATTCGGAGCCATCGGTTTCGAGTTTAACGACTATGTATTCGCCGACGGCTTTGCCACTGTAGCCCTGATGGTCATCATGTTTTATGGAGGTTTCGGCACCAATTGGAGCATGGTAAAGCCGGTGTCCAGGGAAGCCATAGTTTTAAGTTCACTCGGAGTTATTACTACTGCCCTCCTGACAGGGATTTTCTGCCACTATGTTCTTGGTTTCAGCATGCTTGAAGGCATGCTCGTAGGCTCAATCGTCGGATCAACCGACTACGCCAGCGTATCAAATGTTCTTCGTTCAAAAAACCTTAACCTCAAGTATAATTCGGCTCCCCTCCTTGAATTGGAAAGCGGATCGAACGACCCCACCGCCTACACCATGACCATGATTGTACTCTCTCTTATCATGGGTACGGATGTCTCTGTCCCTCTCCTGATCACCGCACAGGTCGCCATAGGCCTGGCAGGAGGCTTTGTACTTGCCTACCTGATCGGTAAATTGCTTACACACGTCAATTTTCAGGCCGATGGTCTCTATGCGGTATTCATGGCTGCCGCTATGCTGATCACTTACGCCACCGCCGACATTTTCGGAGGCAATGGCTATCTGGCTCTTTACATATTGGGTATCTATCTGGGCAACAAAGAGTTTCAGGGCAAGCGGGATGTCGTCTTTTTCTTTGATGGCTTCACTGAAATCATGCAGATCGGTCTCTTCTTCCTTCTGGGACTTCTGTCCAACCTGCCTGACTTCATACGTGCCCTGCCTGTTTCAGCAGCCATCATGGTTTTCATGACACTGCTGGCACGCCCTCTCTCAGTTTACGGACTAATGCTGCCCTTCCGCATGAAAGGAAAGCAGCTCAAAATGATTTCTCTGGCCGGCGTCAGAGGAGCAGCAGCCATTGCCTTTGCGATTATGGCAGTAAACAGTGACGCTGTTTTCACTGTGGATGTCTACCATATAGTCTTCGGTATCTGCGTGCTCTCCTCTTTGATTCAGGGATCTCTCATGCCTGTCGGCGCTAAAGGCTGGGACATGCTCGATCCCAGTGATACTGTTTTGAAGACCTTCAATTACTATCTGGACAAGGCCAACCTCGGTTTTCTGGAAACCCGAATCAAGTCCGGCGGCAAACATATCGGCACAAAGGTCAAAGACCTCAATATGGAGTTTGACTTTATCGTTGCCAAAATAGAGCGGGATGGAAAAACTATCGTTCCGCGGGGCGAAGTCGTCTTTGAAGAAGATGATATTGTCGTACTCGGAGGCGAAACACATTTTGACAGGAGCGGTCAAAACCTGATCGAATTCACCATTCCCGAACGGCACGAGTGGGAGGGAGCTTTCATCAAGGATTTGAATCCTCCGCATGACCGCTTGATTATCACGATCCAGCGTGAAGGCAGCGATCTCATCGTTCCTGATGGCAACACGCAGCTGCTGGCCAATGACAAGGTTGTTATGATTCAGCTGCAAAAGACTGATGAACTGGTAGATGCTGAACCGCCTGCACAGGAATAGCCGGATTCTAATCAGCAAAAGCCTGAAGAATAAGGAGCTTATTGTTTATGAATACCGAGAATTATCCCAGATCTATAGTGGCAGCAGTTCAAGCTGCACCGTCATATTTTGACGTAAATGAGTGTATCTCCCGGCTGCGGCATTACACTACCAGGGCCAAAGAATCCGGTGCAAGCCTTGTTGTGTTTTCAGAATCCTTTATTCCCGGTTTTCCTTCCTGGGTTCATATGCTGGCACCCTTAGATC
>JAAYEX010000302.1 GCA_012728535.1 Clostridiaceae bacterium
AACAGAAGGAAGGATACCGATCCGCGAGTTTGAAGCCGACCCCGATATCGATCTGGAACAAGCGTGTCAAGAACACATGGAACTTGATGTCTATGTGCGGAATATCCGTAGCTCAGACATGGGCAAAGAAATTAATTTATCAAAGGCGCGTGTTGACTTTGTCAAACACAAGGAACAAGTAGAAGCAGCATTTGAAGAAAAAGTACCTGTAACAGTAAAAGTGGTTAAAATTGTCAGGGATGGTGTTATTGCAGCTTATGGCAGCATCAACATCTACATTCATCGCACTCAGATGGAACTCAGCAGAGTTGAAGACCTTGAGCCCTACATGGACAAAACCTTCGATATCTTAGTTACCCAATTTGATCCAAATCGTAGACGCTTGCGTGTTTCAGGGTCACGTCGCTCACTCTTGCAGCGTGAACGTCGTGATAAAGCGCGTGAAATATGGGATACCATGGAAGTTGGTGAAGTATATCAGGGCGTTGTCCGCAATCTTACCAATTTCGGCGCTTTTGTCGATATCGGTGGTGTAGACGGACTTGTGCACATCAGCGAATTATCATGGCAGCGTGTGCGCCATCCATCCGATGTTTTATCGGTTGATGAAGTTATTGAAGTGCACGTGATTGATTTTGATCGTGAAAGAAGACGTATTTCACTTGGATATCGCATAAAAGATGATGATCCATATGCCAATATCGAAGAACGTTTCCCGCTGGGAATGATTGTTCGTGGCGTTGTAGTGCGTATGTTCCCCTTTGGAGCTTTTATCAATATAGCGCCCGGAGTGGATGCACTCTGCCACATTTCTCAGATATCGGACTACAGACTGAATACACCGAATGAAGTGCTTGATGAAGGCATGGAAGTGGACGCACGCGTTGTCGAGGTATCTAATGAAACTCGCCGCATCAGTGTCAGCATCCGCGAAGTAGAACCGATTAATCCGGATCCGGATTCTGAAATTGTAAAACGTGCTGAAGAACGCAAGGAACAGCGTCCTCCTCGCCGCCGTAGCAAGCGTCAGGAAACTGAAAATGAGCTACCAACTGCTTATGTTGATCGCCCGGCTTCATCCTCTATATCTCAACTTGCCGATTTCACTGCGATTACAAAAGAAGGTTCTGACTTTATCGATAGCTTCAAAGAAGAAGCTGCTGAAGAAAAAGCCGAAAAGGCTGAGGTTAAAAAAGAAGTAGTTGAAGAGACCGTTGAGGAAGTTGCTGAAGTAGCTGCTGAGGAAGTAGTTGAAGAAGCTGCTGAAGAAGTGGTCGAAGAAGCTGCTGAAGAAATAGTCGAAGAAGCTGCTGAAGAAGCAGTCGAAGAAGCTGCTGAAGAAGTAGTCGAAGAAGCTGCTGAAGAAGCAGTCGAAGAGGAGATTTAAGCGTAGCTTAAAGCGCTAAAATCCACTTGTAAGGTATAATTAGAGGAGGAGGTGACATGTATTTAACCTCCTCCTTTTGTAACTCTAAAAGTATGTAAAGCTTGAATGTATGCTTGATCCGGAAACTGCGAAAAAGTAAGAAAGGAAAGGCTATGAAAAAAGAACAACTGAAAAAACTTATCGATGTAGCAATGAAAAGGATTCCTGCTGATCTTGTTTTGAAGAATGCTTCAGTCATCGATATTTTTACAGGTGAGATAGTGGAGGGAGATATTGCTGTCTCAGATGAGTGGATAGCGGGTGTCGGTTCTTATGAGGGTGTGAAAGAGATAGACGCCGGTAATTTATTTGCATCACCCGGACTTATCGATAGCCATATTCATATAGAGTCATCCTATCTGACACCGGAAGAATTCGGAAGCCTGGTAGTGCCTCACGGCACTACAACCCTGATTGCAGACCCGCACGAGATTGTTAATGTCAATGGATTCGATGCCATGGAATATATGATTAAGGCAGGGGAGAGGACAGCACTGGATATTCGTTACATGTTTCCCTCCTCGGTACCTGCGACCGACTTTGAAACAGCAGGAGCTACTATAACCTCCGGGGATATGACCGGTGTCCTGGAACGCCAGGATATCCTTGGCTTTGGTGAATTCATGAACTCAGTCGGTGTTTTTTTAGCTGATGATGAATCGCTAAATAAGCTAATGCATGCCCATGATGCCGGTGTAGTTGTCGACGGACACAGCCCCGGCCTAAAAGACGAAGCACTCAACGCATACATTGCTGCAGGAATTAAAACCGACCATGAGTGCACCAGCATTGAAGAGATGAATGATCGCATCAGCCGCTGTATGTACGTATTGCTTAGACAAGGCTCGGCCAGTCATGACCTGGAACGTTTGGTGCACGGGGTCACCTCGCGTAATTATCGTCGTTGTTTGCTCTGCTCGGATGACAGACAGCCTAAGACAATATTCGAACATGGGCATTTGGAACACCATCTGCGGATATGCAGGGAGGCCGGTTTAGATGTCTACACTTCTATAGCTATGGCTTCATTGAACGCTGCTGAATGTTATCGACTTTATGACCGCGGAGCCATCGCACCCGGTCTGAGAGCGGATATCGTATTGTTCGAAAATCTTGATAATTTTGACGTTAAACAAGTATTTATTGCCGGTGAAGAGGTCGCGAAAGACGGCGAGTATCTGCCTGAAATAGATAAATACCCGACAGATACTGTCAGCAGCAGCATGCATGTTAAGAATTATAATATTGATCGTTTGAATCTGAAACTTAAGTCAGATAAAGTTCATGCGATCAAGGTGCTGCCGGGTGGTGTAGACACCAAAGATGAAATTGTGCGAGTTCGAAGGGATGAAGCAAACAATTTTGTTTTTGACCCTGATATTGACGTTGCTAAGATCGCTGTAATAGAGCGACATCAGGAGAGCGGCAATGTAGCAGTAGCCCTTTTGAAAGATTACGGAATAAAACTGGGAGCTATTGCTCTGTCTATTGCTCATGACTCACACAACATTATCTGTGTGGGCACAAATGACATAGATATGGACCTGGCGATAAGAACCCTGATTGAACAGGAAGGTGGTTTTGTCCTGGTCCGGGAAGCTGAAATCTTGAGAGCTACACCTTTACCAGTAGCCGGACTCATGACTGATCGTTCTGCCGAATGGATTAATAAAGAGCTGGATATTTTGCATGATATCGCGATAAGAGATCTAAAAGTGTCAGAAGATGTGGACCCCTTGATGACACTTTGTTTTATGGCGCTTCCTGTTATACCGGAGCTTAAAATCACGGATAAGGGACTCTTTGATGTTGTTAAGTT
>JAAYEX010000035.1 GCA_012728535.1 Clostridiaceae bacterium
CCGGCTTGAATCCGCTGGTCGAGTGGGGATTATAGGCGGGCAGGGCCAGGAGAAATGCTTTAAGGCTCTGCATCTTTTGCTCATCACTCAATTCCGTCAGGAAGGAGAACTGCAAATCAGACGCTGAGTTCTTCAAGAAGGCCGAAGCCAACGAATTAAATGTTTTTTGCAATTTGCGATTGGACCTGTCATCCGGGTCCAGGCGCAACAAGTACAGGTCTCCGCCTGCGGCCAGGGCTTGGCGATACAGCTGCAGGCTTTCTTTTTTAGTAAAAAGCTCGCTGTCATAATCTGCTTTTCCCTTAATTTCCGCTGCGGCCTTATCCAGTTCGCTCAGTTCGGAAAAAACAACTACCAGACTTTGAGCTTGATCGATTTCTTTTTTTGAAAATATGTGCATATATTCCTCCCTATTAGCTTTGTTCTACTTCTTCTCTGCTGACGTCTACTTTTGACCAGTCAAAACGATCCATATGGTGGGTGTAATATTTGTTATAAGCTTCCTGATCCAGGACGATATCCAGGTTTCCAATCCAGTGAACGATCTTGTGGTCGGCAAACTTCCGCTTGAAACGGAATAAGCCATCATTGATATCAGTGGTAAAAATCCCACCCAGATCGTAATAGTCATAGCCTTCCGCTACTGCATATTTGATATTTTCAAACTGAATCTGGGCGCTCTGATTCTGCCTGACATGGATGGGGTCAGCCCCATAAAGATAAGTCAGGGTCTTATTAAAGCCGATCAGCATGGCTCCCGCTATCAGTTCACCTTCATAGCTTGCAAAATGCAGGCGGGAAGTGTCGCTGTATACGTCGTAAACCCGCTGGAAATAATCCAGTGGCCTGTGGCCGATTGATTTGCTCTCGGACATCTCGACCATGAACTGGTAGAAAGTCTCCAGATCATCGCGTGTTCCCACAAAAGGCTCCACATTGCGGCGATAGGAAGAGCGAACCTCATAGCGAGTATTCTTATCGAAATCCGCCAGGATCTCGTCGGCACTGCGGCCATTGATTTTCAGGATCAGACTCATCAGCGGCTGGCTGCTCATAGCAGGGTTTTTTAGAAAGTTAAAGCCTGCCTGTGCGTAGCGACGGACCAGTTCTTCGTCATCCTCAACTTCAGGATCGATGCGCAGGAGAAAACCATTGTTCAGAGCAGCATATGCTTTAACCTCATCAATTAAGGTCGTGACGGTTTCCAGGTCAGCCAGGTCACAGACCGGCCCCCTTGGCGCGTAGAAAAACTCCTTGCCGGCAAGGCTGTCTGAAACCGACAGCACAGACATGGCAGCCCTGATTTCCCCTTGATCTTTCAAATAAAAATAGTGGCGCTTCCAATTGTTTTTTATCTCGGACCACTGCCGGCTCTGATAAAAATTGCCGTAGGTGGAACGAGCAATAAAGTCGTCATATTCCTGTGTAAGTTTTTTGTCATTAACATCGAGTAACATAAAGCCTCCTGTCAGCTAGGACCTGTATTCTTTTTCCATCTTCTTCAGGTAATCCTTAAGACGGAGGTTACGGAGCAGATTGCTGTCATTGTCGTTAAGAATGGCATTGCCTGTATTGGCCTGACGGTCCTCCCGGAGGAAAACTTCTCTCAGTTCAGGATCAAGCATCTCTGCGCTTGCTTTCGGGCTGACGACGACCCAGTTAAAGGGCCGGTCACCTTTCAGCGTTTTCGGTTGGTCATAAATCAGGTCGGAGATAGCGATTTCAGGCAGGTTTACGCCGGCCAGGCGTGCGCAATAGGAACTGCGCCCAAGCCGGAAGTTCAACTCAAAAACGTATATCTCGCCTGTCTTGGAATCTATCTTAATATCAAAATTGAAAAAGCCGTAGTAATCCAGTCCACGGATGATTTTTGCCGCCAGC
>JAAYEX010000036.1 GCA_012728535.1 Clostridiaceae bacterium
TCTTCCAGCGGAAAGCTGCTTCATTCGGAAAACTTCGCACGCCGCAGTGGCTTGCTTTTTATTAATGAAATCTTTGTAGCTGAACAAGAAAATGACGGGAAGAAAAGGATCGGCTTTGCTCTGGATAAGCAGATAGATAGATTTTATCTTAAAGAGAAATTTAAGAACGATGTTTCTTTCGAAGAAGCTGTTTCATATGCAGTTTCCGTTATAGGCGGGCTTAGCGAAGCTGAAGGAAAAGAAGATGAGCAGATTGTTGCTCTGGCAGCGGAAGATAGAGCTGTTGCTTTGGTATTAGATAAGTTAAAACAGCAGGCTGAACAAGGTGAGCAAAAATTTGTATTACTGCCTCTGAGCGAAGGCGCCGGGCAGGTTTCTATCATCGAATCAATCAAGACAGCTGATTCAGTGATCATATTTGTACGGCCACGTAAAACAGAGCTTGAAGACATTTTGCGTTATTTGGAAATGATTCAAGAACTGAGAAAACCGGTTCTCGGACTAGTCTCTATAGAAGAGATATTGTAGGAATTCTTCTGGAAAGCAGTTTGAACGGGCGATCGGATGATCGCCCGTTTTTATTATGATTTATATTAAGACCTCTGAATGGCGCTAGTGGAGTTTCCTTTGAAATAACTTAGTTACAGAGGGTTTTGAGGTCTTTAGTATAATAGCCGTAAATAGTAGAGTTTCTGGGGTTTTCATTTGATTGAGAGGAGTGCAGATGATCGTCATCAGTGGAAAATATAATGAAGCTGTAGTATTCACTAATTACCTTGAACCGACAGCAAGAGAGCAGATACAGACACTTTGTGACCAACCCTTCGTTGCAGGCAGCAAGATTCGCATTATGCCGGACGTGCATGCAGGTGCCGGATCAACGATCGGCACTACCATGACCATAAAGGATAAAGTAGTGCCGAATCTTGTCGGTGTTGATATCGGATGCGGCATGGAAACAATCCGCCTGACAGACAGGGAAGTAAACTGGGCTCGTCTTGACAGGTTAATCAGGGAGAAAATTCCGGCAGGCCATGATATCCGTAGCAGGATACACCCTTATCTTGAAGAGATTGACCTGTCTAAACTCCGCGCCCGTGAAGGTGGCAGAAACGATGCCCGACTGAAGATGGACAAGGCCTACCGTTCATTGGGCACCTTGGGTGGCGGCAATCACTTTATTGAGGGCAACCGCGACGAAGAAGGCAGGTTGTATATTGTCGTCCATTCAGGATCGCGGCATCTCGGGCTCCAGATAGCTCAGTATTACCAGAGGCTGGCTCAAAAGGAGCAACCGCATTCGTTGAGAGATCTGGCATATCTGGAAGGCCAATCTATGGAAGATTACTGTCATGACATGCAGATCATGCAGCGCTACGCCGTTCTTAACCGCAAGGCGATTATTGATGTGATCAGTCAGGGTATGGATCTGGAAGTGGAAGAGGATTTTACTACTATTCACAATTACATTGATATGGAAAATATGATTTTGCGCAAAGGCGCGATATCAGCTCAGGCCGGTGAACTTGCCCTGATACCCTTCAATATGCGGGACGGATCCTTTATTTGCAGGGGCAAGGGCAATCCGGACTGGAACTATTCAGCACCTCATGGTGCAGGGCGTATCATGTCGCGCACCCAGGCCAGAAAAGAGCTGTCTTTAAAGAGCCTGCACGAAGATATGGCGTGTATATACACAACATCCGTCAGGACTTCTACTCTTGACGAAAGCCCTGATGCCTACAAGCCGATGGAAGAAATCAGCAATCTGATTAAGGATACGGTTGATGTTTTATATCACTTAAAGCCCGAATATAACTTTAAGGCGTAATACGCAGACAGAGTGTTTTGTGTCATACTGAATTGACAGTCGTATTTGTTGAATTTCTTGAGACGTAAGGAGACAAACTATGGATGCAATCAAGCACTTGCAGGATGCGATTCGCCTTGCCACTGTTTCACATTCTGATCCCTATGAGACTGACTGGTCTGTTTTCCGCGAATTCGGAGAATTTGTGGCTGAAGCTTATCCCCTGATTCATGAAAAAATGAACCTGCAGTTGGTCAACGATTTTGGTCTGATTTATCACTGGTCGGGTTCGTCAGATGAAAAACCTTTGATGCTGACGGCACATTACGATGTGGTGGCGGCTACGGATGAGGATTGGGAGCACCCGCCATTTTCAGGGCATGATGACGGAGAGAGAATATGGGGCAGGGGAACACTGGATGACAAAGGTTCCCTGATCGCTATCATGGAAGCAGCAAACTCCTTGCTGGAGGCAGAATACCAGCCTCCATACGACATCTATCTGGTCTTCGGTTTCGATGAAGAGGTCGGCGGCGAGCTTGGTGCTAAAGAAATGGCAAGATATTTTGAGGAGAATAGAATCCATTTCCGCTATATTCTGGATGAGGGCGGTGCTGTTACTGAGGGGAAGTCACTGGGTATCGAACCGGATGTTGCAGTCATAGGCATTGCTGAAAAAGGAAATAACAGCTTTCGCTTTCTCTTCCACGGTGAGGAAGGGCACTCGTCGATGCCGCCTAAATCATCAGCTGTAGGTAAGATGGCGGCTTTTATCCATGATGCTGAAAACAAGCCGCCTAAGCTGAGAATGACGGAGACATTAGAAGCAACTTTAAAGGCTCTGGCACCTTATAAAAGCAAAGCTGAAGCTTTTGTCATGCGTAATCCCGGGCTTTTTTCACCCTTACTATCCAGGATATTACTCAAAAATAAGCAAACAGCAGCCATGCTGCGTTCAACAATTGCCTTTACCATGACAGAAGCAGGAACCGGGCATAATGTCCTGCCAAGAACTGCCAGCTGCGTGGCAAATATCCGTGTTCTTCAGGGCGACACTGTTGAGGGCATCCTCGATCATCTGAGAAGTCTGGGACATGATTTTGAAATAGCAGAAGAGATAATGATCAATGAAGCCACGACGATCTCCGACGTCAACGGAGAAGGCATGGGGCATATTAAGGAAACTATCGCAAAAATTTATCCTGATGCTGTCGCCTTGCCCTACCTGATGGTTGGTGGAACCGACAGCCGCTTCTACGATAAAGTGTCGGATAATACCTATCGTTTTTTGCCCAATAAGCTCAGCGGCAAAGAGCTTGATACCGTGCATGGCCGCGGTGAATACATAAGCCACGAGAATTTTTTCAAGATGATTGAGTTCTATACCGAATTTATGATCAATCTCAAATGATTCAAAGATGTGATGAAATAGCTGGAGACCGGCTAAACGGACTCCAGCTAAAGACACGAATACCTGATGTGAGGAGACGTTTATGGAGTTCAATGTCAATCATCCTATCCTCTTCGTCTTGGCCGGAGCGGTCATACTCTATGTGATAGGACAATCAGTTTTCTTTATGGTAAAAGCCTGGAGACGGGCTCGGGAACTTAAGATCGAAGCCAAGGTACTGCGTGGAGTAGCCTTCGGCAGTGCTATCTTCACGATTGCACCGGCCATAGGCGTCTTGCTGGGTCTGATCAGCCTGTCGCGCTTCCTCGGTCTGCCGCTGCCCTGGTTGCGTCTGTCAGTGCTGGGCGCACTGACCTATGAACTGCCTGCTGCAGCTTCCACGGCCCAAGCTATGAATCTTCCGATGGACCAGCCGATCATGGCCGGATCAGCTTATGTAGCGATTGCCTGGGTTATGACTCTGGGAATTATGTCAGGTATCCTGATCATCCTGTTTTTCCAGAAGAACATGAATAAAAGCCTGCAAAAGCTGAAGAACAAGGACCAGCGCTGGAGCACTATTCTGATGGATTCGCTTTTTGTCGGTATGATAGCTACCTTTCTTGGTATGGTTTTCGCTGACATACGTTCCGGACTGCCGGGCTGGATACCGGTTTTTGTCATGCTTTTCTCAGCATTACTGATGATCATATTCGGTCTGATGGTCAAATTATTAAACTGGAAGTGGCTGGAGAACTATGCCATGCCCTTTAGCATGCTAGGTGGAATGGCTTTTGCCATTCCCTTAACCCAATGGATCGGAGGTTAAGTATGGATAATAAGAGAAAATATTCCAATTATCCTGAAAAAATTCATAGCTGGGGAAGGATTTCGCTGGTCCTGGCAATTCTGCTTTTCATGTCTTATCCGCTATTTACTTCCTTGATTTTCGATGTTTGGCCGGATGGTGCGGTTATTTTTCAGGGTTTGTTGGCAGTTGCTCCTGTCTTCTGGACTGTAGGAATAATTGAAGCTTTCACTTTCAGTCCCATGCTGGGGTCAGGCGGATCTTATCTTGGCTTTGTTACCGGAAATCTTACCGCCATGAAAGTTCCTGCAGCCCTGCGGGCCATGCAAATTGCCGGAGTCGAGCCTAACACGGAAGAGGGCGAAGTAGTCTCGACTGTAGCTATCGCTGTAAGCTCTATTGTTACAACGTTAATTTTGGTGCTGGGCATAGTACTTCTGAATATTCTCAGTCCCATATTGGAATCTGCAACGCTTGCGCCCGCTTTCGCCAATGTTTTGCCGGCGCTTTTTGGTGGACTGGCTATCGTATTCCTAGCAAAAAACTGGAAAATAGCAGTAGCGCCCCTCGTGCTGATGCTGACCCTCTTTCTGATCCAGCCTTCGCTTTCAAGTGCGGTCAGTATCTTAATTCCGATCAGTGTTGCAGTGACGGTCGGAGTGTCGAGGATAATGTATAAAAAGAAAATAATTTGATTTAATCTCAAAAAATAGCCTGTTTTGCGCTTCGTGGCAACGGAGCGCATTTATTTTGCCCGCTCATAGAATATTACTGTACAATGTCTGATGATAGGAAGAAGGTATGAGAGAATATCGAACAATCTTTCCATTTGTTCGTGAAAACAAATGGCGTTATATCTTTGGAATTATTGCTCTGCTCTTTGTTGATGCGGCAAATCTGTTGGTTCCACAAGTTCTAAAGAAATTTGCTGATTGGGCTCAGTTTGGCGAACTGACACTTGAGCGAACCGGGCAGGCAGCTTTGGCCATACTATTTTTGGGTCTGATAGTCGCTGCGGGCCGTTATTTCTGGCGGGTCTATATATTTGGTACTGCCAGGCGACTGGAATACTGGCTGCGAGATAAATTGTTCAAGAAATATCTCAGTCTTGATGACAGCTTTTTCAATAAACACCGTACCGGCGATTTGATGGCCCATGTAACCAACGATGTTCTCATGGTGCGCAACTCTATGGGTGGCGGAATTATCATGATTGTAGATGCCGTTTTTATGACTTTATTTACAGTATTCATGATGATCTATACTGTAGGTTTTCAAACCGCAATGGTAGCTTTGCTGGCTTTGCCGTTTCTTACGGTTGTTGTCTTCAGTATGTCTAAGCCACTCCAAAGACGCAGCCGGGCTGTCCAGGATACCTTCTCTGAACTGACAACTGAAGTCCAGGAGAATGTCTCCGGCATCAACAGCATTAAAGCCTTCGGCATTGAAGAGAATCGTTCAGAGTCTTTTGGAGAAATAAACAAAGACTATCAGACTAAAAACATGGATATGCTGCGTATGAGCGCGCTCTTTGATCCTTTGATTCAGTTTATTTCCGGTATTGCCCTGGTTATATTTATTCTCTACGGTATCCGCCGCATGCTTATCGGCAGTCTCTCATTGGGTGATTTCGTAGCTGTGCTTAATTATGTACGCATGATGGTTTGGCCCTTGATAGCTATCGGTATGGTTGTTAACAGCTTCCAGCGTGGTATAGCGGCTATGGGGAGAATCAATGAAATATTCACGGCCGAAGCTAAGGTAAAGGAAGCCGTATCGGCTGTAAAGATCGACGAATCTGAAGATGAAGGACCAGTCAGGATCGAGTTCAGGGATGTATATTACCGTTATGCTGATAATTTGCCCTGGGTTTTGGAAGGAGTGAGTTTTACACTTGAAAACAATGAAAGCCTGGCAATTTTGGGTAGGACGGGGACAGGGAAGAGTACGATCTTGAAGCTGCTGCTACGGCGTTATGATGTTTGTTCCGGTCAGATACTACTGAATGGAGTAGATGTCAGGGATGTCTCTTATGAAGAGCTCTATAGTAAAATCGCCTTTGTTGAGCAGGAAAGCTTCATGTTCTCGCGCACTATCGCCGGCAATATCGCTTTTAGTGGTGATGATGATTATGATCCGGAAAAAGTCCGGAAAGCCGCGGAGTTCTCTCAGCTGGCGCATGACATAGAGGCCATGCCCGACAAATATAAAACCTGGGTTGGCGAAAGAGGAGTAACTCTCTCAGGTGGTCAAAAGCAGCGTCTGGCGATTGCCCGTGCGTATTATCAGGACGCGAGGGTTTTAGTTCTGGATGATTCGCTTTCTGCGGTTGACACTAATACTGAGAAGGACATTTTGAACCATCTGGAAGAACTCGAGTGTGGTTTGATTGTTGTTAGCCAGCGGGTGTCGACGGTTCAGCGATCAGATCAGATTTTAGTTCTCGAAGATGGCATCATTTCACAACGTGGTTCGCATGCAGAACTCCTGCAAGATAAAGACGGCTTCTATGCCAGACTCTATCAGAGGCAGCTTCTCGAAAGTGAGCTGCGTGAAGATAGGGAGGAGGTGCAAGATGGCTCAGACTAATTACAGGCATCTTGATGACCAGAATGCCAGGAGCAAAAGGCCGGACCGTAAAACTCTTAAGCGCCTCTATTCATACGGTACCCCTTACTATAAGCAGTTCATCGTCATTTTTGTATTGATTATAATTACAGTCGGGGTAAGCTTGGCCCAGCCTCGGTTGACGCAGCTCATAATCGACAACAATATTTCTGTTCTGCTCGATCCCGCAAAAAGTCAGAGTGAACATGATCTGGCAATGAGCGGGGCAACGCAGTTGGCTTTGATTTACCTTTCTACTATTGTAGTAGCTTTCGTGGCCGGTTACGGACAGGCTTATATGCTGCATAAGACGGGACAAAAGATATTAAGGAGGATCAGGCAGGATCTTTATGATCATATCCTGAAGCTCCCGATGACCTTTTTTGACCATTACCCGCAGGGAAGTCTGGTTACGCGGGTGACTAATGACACTGAAACGCTAAACGAAATGTTTACGTCAGTCCTGACAACAATCTTCCGCAGTCTGATTACTTTGTGCGGTATTGTCGTGATTATGTACAGCATGGATGGCAAGTTGGCCACCTATGTGATGATTCTGACGCCTGCGATCATCATAATTTCAGCGGTGTTTCGTCGTGTGATCCGGAAGATATATTATGCCCAGCGTCGTGTCCTCTCCATGATCAATACAAAACTGTCGGAGAACATTTCCGGTATGCGAACAATTCAGGTCTTCTACAGGCAAAAACAGGTGAGTAAGGAATTCGATGACACTAACCGTGAATATCTGGATTTAAGCAGTAAGGAAGTACAGTATTACGCAACCTACCGTCCCTTTCTTGAAATTGTACGATCTCTTGGCATTGCAGGTCTGATCTGGCTTGGCGGACGAAATCACCTTGATGGTATGATTACTTTCGGTATTCTCTATGCTTTTGTAGATTATATACAACGTTTCTTTCAGCCGATTCTTGAACTGGCTGAAACCTTTAATATCATTCAGTCCGCTATGACATCTACCCACAGGATTTTCCATTTGATGGACCAGGAAGAGGAAGACAAGGGCGGCAGTGTCGCAGTTCCGGGTTCAGGCCTTCAGGGAAAGATCGAGTTTAGAAACGTCTGGTTTGCCTACAATGAAGGTGAATGGGTTCTTAAAGATGTCTCCTTCACCATGGAACCTGGTGAATTTGTGGCTTTTGTTGGCGCTACCGGTGCCGGCAAATCAACCATTATGCATCTGCTCTGCCGTTTTTATGATATTGATAGGGGAGAGATTCTGATCGATGGTGTTGATATCAAGGACTATGATCTGAAGCAATTGCGTGAGTCGATCGGTGTCGTCCAGCAGGATGTCTTCCTTTATTCAGGCAGTGTTATGGAAAACATCAGTCTGAATCGTTCGGAGGTTTCTGTTACTGATGTGAGGCAGGCTGCAAAGATAGTTAATGCTGACACATTCATTGAGAAACTGCCAAAACGCTATGATGAAGAAAGTATGGAGCGAGGCAGCACACTGTCA
>JAAYEX010000037.1 GCA_012728535.1 Clostridiaceae bacterium
AGCCAGTAAAAAGACTCCCAGAAAGCGTCATCCAGGTGGTCGCGAGTAAGTTTTTTCACCGTGCTGATTCGCAGGTTGGACACCAGGGGATTGGTGATCATCCGGTTGGAACGGTCCAGCTGCAATAATATTTTATCGATCACATCCCTGCCTATGGGTGTGGCATAAACATCCTTGACCCTGCTCTTGTCGTTGATCATAAAAAAACCTCCGTGTTTTGATCGCCGGCAGGCTTAGTCCGCCCGATCTGCCAGAATGGCTTCCTCCGCCGCCTTGTTGTCACGCAAAATCTCCGCATAGAATTTTTCATCTATTTTATAAAAGAAAAAGACTACTATAAATGCTATCACGACAAAGATCGCCGGATAGACCAGCATGCTGCTTTTCAAAACCAGACTGCCCCGGGCAGTCACATCGGACGCCAGCTCTGCCTCCTTGATGCCGCTGCGGATTACGGTAAAGCCGATCAGGCCGGTTGCGATCGCATTGGACACCTTGTAGATCAGGGGCTGGAGCGAGAAGGTCACGCTTCCATTGCGCTTGCCGAATTTCCACTGGCCGTATTCGACACTGTCAGCGATAAACATCAACATCAGGACCTGGATGAAAGCCTGGCCTACGAAGATGAAAATACCTGCAATACCCACGTAGATAATATTGGGCGGGGAAAAATAAAAGGCTGCGTAACCTATAAGCACCAGGGCAATAGCCAGGCTGAAGACACTGCGGCGCTTCATCCTTTTAGAAACCAGGGGGAAAAAAGCCAGACCCAGGATCTGGGATACGCCCAGAATCAGGGCAAAGACAGAGTACATGTTTTCATCGCCAAAGATGTATTTGAAATAGTAAATGCCCAGTCCGGTAGTCGCCGTATAACCGCTCATAAAGAAAAGCATGGCAAAAGTAACGATCAGAAGCTGGTCGTTTTTGAAAATGATCTTGAACAGCTCCAGGAAGCCGGTCTTTTTATCTTCAGCCTTAAGCGGGATTCTTTCTTCTTTGATTACGGCGAGAGAGATGAACTGGAAAACCAGCATCAGGCCTGCTGTAATCACTGCCAGGAGCAGCCAGCCGCTCTTCAGGCTGCCGGTGATGCCGGCCAGGAAGTTGGTAAGCGGGAGCAGAGAGACAATAAAGGCGAACATACCCAGGCTGGCACAAATCCGAGCCACCGAGCCGATTTTCTCCCTCTCCTTCTGATCGCGGGAAAGGGAGGGAATCATGGACCAGTAAGCTATATCATTGGCTGTGTAGGAAACCTCCCAGGCCAGATAAAGCAGGGTGAAGACCAGCAAATAAGGTAAACCGCTTAGACCTGTATCGATAAACATCAGCACATGGGCGACCGCCCAGGCAAGGGCCCCGCCGAAGATCCAGGGTTTGCACTTGCCCCAACGGGTCTGTGTGCTGTCGACCAGAGTTCCCATAAAGGGGTCGTTGACACCGTCGAAGATACGCATGAAAACCATAATCACTGTCAAGCTGGCCAGGGTTTCAGTGGACACGCGCAAGACATCGGTGACGTAGAACATGAGATAGAGGCTGACCATGGCAGCCACCATGTCGCGGCCTATAGTTCCAATACCGTAGCCGATGCGGTTGCGCAGGGCAGAGTATTCTTTCATAAACAAGCCTCCGTCATATGAGATAGTGATCTTTTTGTACTAATCAGTCAGCAGTTTGCTCCGCCTTGAGCCAACGCTCCTGCTTTTGCTTTTCCAATTCCCCGGCGCTGATAGTGGGCGGAGGTGCCGGGCGCTGAGGCGCATCGTAATAGCAAAGGCCCCGGTAGTCACAGTAGCCGCAGGGTGAACCTCCGTCATTATCCGACCGCTGGACCGGTGTGGCGGGAAAATACCCCTGTCTGATAGACCGTATGCTCTCTTTGGCAATTGCAATGGCAAAATCGCTGTCTTTTTCCAACTCTTCAGGCTTTTGCCCTTCTATCTTCCCGGTCAGATTCCGCAGATATTCATCTTCAGCCAGATAAAGGTGTGACAGGCGATTCTTGTTGCTCTCCGCCCTGTTCTTAAAAAAGAGCAAGAGTGATGCGTCCACCTGCATCTGCGGATTCGCATGCTGCCAGACTTTGCGGTAAATCGGCAGTTGAATATCCGTACCGTCAACCAGTCCGACCTGGCTCTTCTTGTTCGATCGTTCGCTGCGTTTGAAATCATATAGCCTGTATTTCTCTGCCCCGGCATCCACATCAACACGGTCGATCAGGCCACGCAGTACGACTGCCTGGCCATCTACATCCAGGACATAGGGGTTGGGATCATCAGTTTGGGGGAACTGCCATTCCAGAGCATGAGGGTAAAAGGGGACTGTGTCTCCTGAAGGCTCAGCCGTTGTGAGCAGCAAAGTTGCCGCAGCATGTTGGAGCAGACGTTCTCCGATCATGCCGGATACTTCCGGACGTCCATAAACATAAAAGCCGGGCTCCTCCAGGATCTGTGGATAATAATTCCTCAGATAGCCACCGGCAATCTGCTGATGCCCCTCTTTCACAACCCGGCTGCGATCAGCTGGTGGCACCGCCTGTAGCCGACCTTGCAGATCAAGCAGAGCCAGTTCCAGCAAACGGTGAACGAAGGAGCCCTGCTCCCGTGGATTATCTTCGGCTATATCGCGTTCACGCAGATTCAGGCCGTAATCGACAAAGTATTGGAAAGGACAAGCATTGTAGCGCTGGAGGGCTGAAATGCTGATTGACCCCGGCTGCAGGATCCTGTAGCTCCGGTCAGTGAGAATGAACTTGCCCGGTTCCAGAATAAAGTTGCTTGTCAGGCTATCCCCGGTCTGCGGAATCTCGCCCCTTTTCTCAATGGCGCGTATAGCGTTGCGCCAGAGACTGTGGCTATATTTCTCCCTGCTGAACATCAGGCCACGTCTGGCGTATTTAAAAATATTCCAGCGGGCATCCGGCTTTGTATCTGTTTCAAGCAGGACTGTTTCCGTGCTTTCAGCGCTGATCCATGACTGCAGCTGAAGGGAATGCTTGTCTTTAGATTTTGTCGCTGCGGAAATACGCAAACTCTCCGGCTGGCTTTCCAGGCGATAATTGATCAGGGCCTGGGTCACTGCCAGATTATCCAGGCGATGAGGCAAGCCGGCTCCGGTATGTTGAGACAACCATGCGCGTTCATCATCCCGCAGAAACCCTTCACCCGGTCCCGAGATGGGGAAATGATCGGCATCGGCACCCACTATATAGAGGACCTTAGCGGGATAGTCAACGATCTGGGCTACTGAACCCACGCGGACACGATCAATACCCACAGGAATGGAGGATTGGGACAAACCTTCCAGGCCGGCCATAAACATTTGCGCGAAGTGCTTTTGTGACATTCTCTCATCCTGCAAAACCAGGCCGGCTTCAGCTGACAAATCAACCAGAGCATTCCAAGCTGCAACCAGATTCAAAGCTTCCTGTTCATGATTTGACTGCAGGAGAATTTGCTTTTCCGCCTCCACTCTGGCCTGAAAAGTATCCCCGCTAAAAATCGAAGTCCGATTTCCGAGAAGGCTCTCACTCAGATAATCCAGCTTGCCCCGCGCTGTCCTCACTTGCCGCATACCGGTACCGAAAGCAAAGATCTCACGCAGATGGCCACAGACTTTCCTTACCCCTTCTGAAATTTCCCTGTCATCGGACAGTTCCTCGTAGTAGGAGAGCTGCCTGTCTTCTTTCTCACAGAATCGCTTCAGCCCACCGGCATTATTAATGCCTGATGAAAGGCAGACGTTTTCAAAAGCATCAATTTGAGATTCACTCAGGCCGGTCAGGCCACAGCGGAGGTATTGCATGGCATCGGCGAAGCTGAAGTTATCAACTGATAGTTTGAGAATCTGCGCTAAAGCACGCAAACATGAAGATTGCGTCAGTTTGCGGCCGCTGTCTATATAGGAGGCGATACCGTATTCATTAAAGGCGGCATCAAGCTCAAGTGTAGTAATATCCGTTTCACACAGGCCTACAGCAATATCCCGACGCCGATATTTTTTACTAAAAAGTAATTCGCGAATCTCACCGGCCAGGTAGTTTACTTCATCGTTAAGACTGTCCGCCAAAACAACCTTGATCTGAGCTGTTTTTGCTTCCGGACAGGTCAAGCGCCTGAAATCAGCCTCCGGGTAGGTTTTTTTGAGCTCAAGCAGGCTCCGACGACCGATATCAAAAGGAAGTGCCCTGCTAGCCGGCCCGTCCGCCAGAACGAAAAAGTTCATGGCCCGCACTCGCCCGGAAAGCGCTTCCAGTACTCGTTGTTCCTGGACTGTCAGCAAACGTTCGCTGCCAAAACCATAGATGAAGATATCCGTGGTTGCCAGAAAATCAAGGCGGGGATATTTTACCGGGTCTTCAATGACCCTGCAGGCGCGGTCTAAATTGCTGTCGCGGTCTACCAGACCCATTTGGTCAAAGGCACCCTCCAGCAAGTCCTTCAGGCTGGCAAAATCCGCCAGTTTATCCTGGGTTATCTCGCGAACTGAAGACTCCTCCGCAAGAGCCGCGGTGCGCAAGTCTTCCGCTGAAATATCATAGCGGTAGAAATCGCCCATGACGTCCGCCATCTCTGCGGCGAAAGCGGGTCGCTCGGCCAGACTTTGAAATCTGCGGAAGATTCCTTCATTTTTGATCAGCAAGCGTTGAATCAGCATGGCCTTGCCCGGGCGCGAAAGAGTTCCGGCTTCCGCCCCTCCGGCTTCGGAGAAAATGCGCTGGGCTAAACGGCTGAAGGACAAGACCTCCGACATCATCAGACCGTCGGCGCCCGGCTCTTCCAGGTAAGCGCGCTCCAGATCAGCCTTTTGTCGCTCGGGCACGAGCAGGAAGGCCCGGTTATCCGGCCAGTCGCCACTGTGACTGATCATTTCCGCAAAAAGCTTATCCCGGAGGACAGAGGCCTGTTCAGCGAAATATACATCGATCTTCGTTTTTTTCAAAAGCACAAAACCGCCTTCTTCGAACACTAAGCTGCCTGGTATGCGAAGTTCCAAAAAATGGACAAATTGGATCCCTTCTTCAAAATTGATATACTTAGTCATAATCTACCATAAATTGAGGAGAAATCAGGGAGATCAATATGCAATATTCGCTCGGTATAGACTTAGGCGGGAGTCATATAGCTGCCGCAATTGTTGATGAAGAAGGCCGGCTTCTTTATAAAAAAACCTGCCAGACTGATGTCAGCGGAGGCGTGAAGGGCGTGGCCAAAGATATTGGACACCTGGGCCAGTCTATTTTGAAGGAACTGGAGCATAAAAAAGGTGGCCGGGTTCAACATCTGGGTGTCGGCGTCCCAGGTCCCGTCCATCCTCAAACACACTATGTTATCAGTGCTCCTAATCTCGGTTGGGAAGATGTAGATCTTTTTTCTGAATTATTGCCCTATTTCCCGGATCAGGAAATTCTTATAGTAAACGACGCAAGCTGTGCGACGTGGGCTGAGTACAAGTTCGGAGCTTTACAGGATTACCCCAACAGCATGATGCTCACACTGGGGACCGGTCTGGGCGGTGGCTTTATCTATCGGGGCGAGACTTTTGATGGCGGAAACAACTATGGCTTTGAGCCCGGGCACACTATCCTGGTAGCTGATGGCGAATTGTGTCCTTGCGGTCGCCACGGCTGTCTGGAGGCTTATGTGTCGATTAAGGCGCTGCGTCGTGAAGCAGACAAAGCCTTGAAGCGGTACCCCGACTCCATGCTTTTGAAAGATAAGTCACTGGATCCGACCATGCCTTATACCATCCGTGAATTGTTTGCGGCAGCCTTTGCAGGAGATTCTGCAGCTAAATATTCTGTCGATCTTTATGTGCACAATCTTGCCATCGGCATTGCTTCCTTTATTGTAATTCTTCAACCGGAAATTATTGCCCTGGGCGGCGGTATCAGCCATCAGGACGAAAGCTTCTATAACCGACTCCGGGAAGCTGTTGCAGATCATCTGCTGGCGGGGGCCCGTCAGCCTGTGCCAAGGATTATTCCGGCAAAACTGGGCAATGATGCCGGTATAGTCGGAGCAGCAATAAGCAGATGAAGAAGTTTGCCCCCTGGCAGCAGGTTCTAACGGCTTTTTACTCCGGGCAGGCCGCTTCGACCCTGGGCACAGGACTGGTTCAGTTCGCCCTGATCTGGTATGTAACTTTCCGTACCAACTCCGGACTTGCTCTGACCATAATGACCATAGCATCCTTTCTCCCCCAGCTTCTGATTGCCCTGGTTTCAGGTGTTTGGGCGGACCGCTATGACAGACGCTGGGTAATCATCCTTGCTGATGGCGGGATTGCGCTGGCTTCCTTAATTGTTGCTATTTTCTTTATCAGAGGTTATGAAAGCGTCTGGTTGATTTTTCTGGTTTCAGCTATCAGATCTCTGGGCGGAGGCATTCAGGGACCGGCTATAAATGCCCTGATACCGCAAATAGTTCCCCGAAAAAACCTGATCCGCAGTAATGGCATCTATAGTACTATCGGCAATATCATTCAGCTGCTCTCCCCTATTCTTGGTGCTGCCATGATTGTAATCCTGCCGATCTGGGCCATCTTTATGATCGATGTCGGAACGGCAGCAATCGCTATCGTAATAATGTTGGTCTTGCCGATTCCTCACCAAAAGACCGGGGACATTGCCAATGCCTTTGGTGTCAACAAGAAGGCGGATGATTTCGACTGGGGCTTTCCCTCCGGTGCTGTCGAAGCAGAGCAGATCTATGATCTCGCTGCGGTGGCAGAAGATCTCGAGGCAGAAAGGTTAGAACATGGAGAAGATTGTGTTTCCGCAACTGCTGAAACAGATGACAGCAGCAAGATCGGAGAATTCAAAGCCGGCCTGCGCTACATCAACTGCAAGCCTTTTATCAAGGAACTGATGACCATTTACGCCATGTTCATGATTCTACTGGCGCCTATTGCTACCCTCCTGCCCTTATTTATCAGGAGACACTTCGGACTGGAAGTCTGGTACGTCACAGCTGCCCAGGTAGCTCTCTTCGCCGGC
>JAAYEX010000038.1 GCA_012728535.1 Clostridiaceae bacterium
CCAGCTTGAGCTTGCCACTTGACAACGCAGCCACTTTGTCGGGGTCCAGGGCATCCTTGAGTCCGTCACTTACTTTCCGGACCCACCAGTTAAGGTCCATAGCTTCCTCTTCAGTCGCTTCAGGCAGTGTAAGATAGATAACGCTAAAAAAATTACGCTCGGTCCGCGATCGGAAGATGGACCTCAGATTGACCGGGATCGAGAGGATTATGGGGCGCTGCTTGTCACCCCTGCGCTCCTCCCAGAGAGCCCTGGCATATACAGATGCAATAAAAACGGTCAAAGTGGCCTGGTAGCTTTTGGCAGCAGCTGTGATGGCCTTAAAGGGCATGGTCCCTTCAATCAGGCCGGCACGGTGACGGACCAGCCTGGTGCCATTAATATTCCAGGCTCTGATGCGCTTGGTTTTTTTATTTGTCAAAAGTTTCTTGCCATTCAGCTTCTTGCCATGCTTGAAATAGCGCTTGAAACTGTCGTCCAGTTTTTCACCGGCAGCAGACCGCTCGAAGAGGGGGAGGATGTCCTCGTTGTTTATCGCCTCAGGGTGGCGGAGGACCAGGTACTGGCCCAGCAGTGCCCGGAGGAAAGCTACGGCTACAGCGCCGTCGCAGACGGCATGGAAGACCTCTACGTTGATGCGGCTGCCATAGTAAAGGATCCGGTAGGGCAGCATCTTTTCACCTCTTATGTAGAGGGGCTCGTAGAGCTCTTCAGTTTCCGGCTGGACGGTGCAGCGGAGATCACTTTGTTCAAAGTAATACCAAAAAACGCCCCGCCTCAGAACTGTATTGAAGCTGGGAAAACGCGGCATGACAGCGTCCACCGCCTCCTGCAGGATCACAGGATCGACAGCCTCGTTCAGCTCAGCTGTGATGCGGAAAACCTTAGTGTCATGATAATTAGCTGTGGCAGGGAAGATCTTGGATGCGTTGTCCAGTCTGATCCAACTGGCCCGGCCCTGACCCTGCGCCGTCTTTTTTTCGCGAGATCGTTTTTTCATATATCTGATTATGACACATGAACCGGCATTTAAGTTTGTTTAAAGCCGGAAAAAACCCAAAGTCTGAGTGGAATCACGTTGGTGAAGCTTCCGCAATAGGCACAGGAGCCGGCCAGGGGATCGGCAGGTGCCCCGCAATTGGGGCAGTTGGCGGCCAGGACCGTCTTTGTCGTCTCCTGATAGAGCTCGGGATCAATCACATAAATCAGGGTCTGCTCATAGCGAAGCTGGCTGAGCTCATCGCGGCTGCCCTGAAGAATTTGCCCGTCCTTGTCCAGGTGGAGGAGGCGGGCCTCCAGGCCGCTTTGAAAGGTGATCTCCGCCGCCGACGCCGTGTTTTTGAAATTGCTGATCACCGTCTTATGAATCTTTGCGTCATCAACGGTGATGCTCTGTCCGGAGCTTTTCATATCCTCAATCATCTGCTCAACCTGGGCCTTATAGCTCGGTCCCGCATCATAAAGCAGGCCGATGTCTCGGTGCTCCCCGGACTCGAGCATGGTCAGCAACAGCACTTCAGCGTGCTTGCGGAACTCTTCAATGTTCAGGTCGCCGAAAGCTTTTTCGATCTGAGGCAAGTAAAAACGGTCCAGGCCGCTTAAGGACTTGGGCATTTCTCTTTGTATCCGGAGCTGGCCGCTTTTCATCTCTGCACCAAGGGCACTCGCGAGATTGGCCAGATTGGATTTTCTCAGAGCCCGCCTGATCAGCACATATCCGACAAAAGCAATCAAAGCCAGGCCTATGATCAGGCCAACGGCACTTCCCAGAAATTTTCCAAAAAAATTACCCAGCATCTTCTGCTCCTCTTGATTTGTCTTCTGCCAGAATTATAGCAAAGAAAGCCCGGGGGCAAGGAGGGGTCATTTCCGCAGACCCAAGTTTGGTGCCAGGCACGATTTGATGCACGAGATTGGTGCCAGGCACGATTTTATGCACGAAAAAAACACTGATTTTCGCGCGGGCAGCAGGTCCGGTACCTCCTGTACCCGGCATCTAGCAGTAAACCGCACAATTCTGCTATTATATGTTGATAATAAAACCGCAAAGTTTGGTGCCAGGTACGATTTGATGCACCGGGCAAAATATACTCTCGGGAACCAAGGATCTTGTTCCCGGATTGAATAGATTGGAAGGTAATAAAATGGAAGTTGTTCTTAAAGACGGATCTCGGCTGGAAGTCGGGGATAACGCCTCAGTTTACGATGTGGCGGAAAAAATCGGAGCGGGACTGGCCCGGGCGACTCTGGCAGGTGAAGTCAACGGCCAGGAGGTTGACCTGCGCACAAAAGTGCCGGCAGATTCCGAAATCGCCATTTTAACCTTTGATGACGAGTACGGGCAGGAAGCCTTCCACCACTCTTCATCCCACTTGCTGGCCCAGGCGGTCAAACGCCTCTACCCGGACGCCAAACTGGCGATCGGCCCGGCCATCGATTACGGTTTTTACTACGACATCGAGTTTTCCAAGCCGATTTCAGATTCCGATCTGGAAAAAATCGAAGCCGAGATGCAAAAGATCGTCAAAGAAGACCTGCCGATCGAAAAATACACCCTGTCCCGCGATGAATCTATCGATTTTTACAAAAAAGAAGGCGAAAACTACAAGGTTGAGCTGATTGAAGACTTGCCGGAAGATGCAGAGATCTCCTTCTACAAGCAGGGCGAGTTTACCGATCTTTGCGCCGGCCCCCACATCAAGTCGACCGGCCAGATCAAAGCCTTTAAACTGACCTCACTGGCCGGTGCCTATTGGCGCGGCGATGAACATAACACCATGCTGACCCGGATCTACGGCACCTCCTTCCCCAAGAAAAAGCAGCTGGAAGAACATCTGGCCCGCCTGGAAGAAGCGAAGAAGCGCGACCACCGCAAGATCGGCCGTGAGATGGGCCTCTTCATGACCCATGAAGCCGGACCCGGCTTTCCCTTTTTCCTGCCCAACGGCATGGTCCTGAAAAACTCCCTGCTCGAATACTGGCGTGAACTCCACGACAGGGAAGGCTACGATGAAATCGAATCACCCATCATCCTTTCCCGGAAACTGTGGGAAGAGTCAGGCCACTGGGACCACTACAAGGACAATATGTACACGACCGTGATCGACGAAGAAGACTTTGCGATCAAGCCGATGAACTGTCCGGGAGCCATGCTGGTCTTCAGCAACAGACTGCGGTCCTATCGTGACCTGCCACTCAGACTGGCGGAACTTGGCCGCGTCCACCGCCACGAACTTTCCGGCGCCCTCCACGGCCTGATGCGCGTCCGCGCCTTTACCCAGGATGACGCCCATATCTTCATGCTGCCCGAGCAGATGATTGAAGAAATCACCGGCGTTATCCGCCTGATCGACGAAGTCTACACCAAGTTCGGCTTTAAGTACCATGTGGAGCTCTCCACCCGGCCGGAAGAGTTTTTAGGCGAAGTCGCAGACTGGGACCGGGCAGAGGAAAACCTCAAGGAAGCCCTGGCCGCCATGGATCTGAGCTACAAAATAAATGAAGGCGACGGCGCTTTTTACGGGCCGAAAATCGACTTCGAAGTCGAGGACAGCCTGGGTCGTACCTGGCAGTGCGGCACCATCCAGCTGGACTTCCAGATGCCCATCCGCTTTGACACGGAATATACCGGTTCAGATGGTGAAAAACACCGGCCGATTGTGATCCACCGGGTGGTCTACGGTTCGATCGAGCGCTTTATCGGCATTCTCATCGAGCACTACGCCGGCAACTTCCCCCTCTGGCTGGCCCCCCAGCAGGTCGTTTTGATTCCGGTCAACAAGGAAGCCCACGGACCCGCCTGCTATCGGATGCAGGA
>JAAYEX010000039.1 GCA_012728535.1 Clostridiaceae bacterium
CTCACACTGGCCCTGGTTGTAGACGTAAGCCGTATCCAGCTCAAAGTAGCCCTGCGAGACGAAGTAGCTGATCATTTCGCGCACATCTTCACCGAAGATCTGCTCACCGAAAGTCATTGTTCCCAATATCAGTTCAATTGAATTTTTCATACTTTAATTCCTGTTCAGGAGCTACTGTCTGTATATAGTCCAGCACCCCTAGCGCTGTTGTTTCCGTGCAGCCCCCATAAGCGTATAAATCGATAAATCTTTGTTTAAACTCTTCCTCTGTAAGAGGATTCTCCGGCTCTCCTTTGGGTTCATCGATCCGCTCACTGAACTTCTTTCCGGCTTTTGTCAGCAGATTCAAAATAGCTACCTGCTTAGCCGGGAAAACTGCTGTCAACTCCGGATCGGCGATAACAGTGATTTTGGAGAGCAGGTGTTGTACGGCAGGGTCTGCTATATGTTGCTCGTTATATTCCTTCAGGCCTGCTTTGCCTTCTATCAGTCCCAGAGCAACACCATAAGGTATGCTCATCTTAGCTGAAGCAGCACCCTGTATATCAATATGATCGTGTTTGTTGACCGCCCAAAAATAGGTTCTCAGTTCGACTGAATCAATCTCTTCCGGATTAATTTGGTGAAGCTTTCTGACCCTGATTGCGGCTTCTATGGCCGGATGACAGTAACGGCAGGCGGCAAAAGGTTTGGTGTAAGTTTTTTCAATTGCGTAACGACCACCGGACAGAGGCTGACTGAGAACAGTTTTTTCATCACGCGTCATCATTTCGAGAAAGCCTCGCTCGCCGCCCAGTGGATCGGGCGGTCCGTTAAAACCGGCTTTTGCCATCTGACAGGCAGTCAAGCCAAGTAGAGAGGCTTTCGCTACATTGTATGGCTTTAATTCCGAGCCGTCATCGAGAACATTGAGCACAGCTTCTGCGGAGACGCAGGCAGCTGCAAAGGCGTTTTTTCTCTCCAGGGCGTTGAAATCAAGCATATATGAGACAGCCAGAGCTATGCCCAGAACACCACAGGTGCCGGTTGCATGATACCCCAGCTCCTTGTGTCGCGGCTGGATGGAGCGGGCTATAGTAAAGGCTGTTTCATAGCCGATTATTGCTGCTTTGAGAAACTTCTCGACTGTCACCGGATACCTTTGAGCCAGGGGCAGTAAAACGGAAAAAAGTGGTGACCCCAAATGAATAATGCCTTCATTGACACCGTCATCCAGGTCCAGAGCATGTGCATTCAGGCCGCTGAGAAAAACGGCTTCTTTCAGCACAAATTTCCGCTTCATGCCGATCACGGCAATCGACCCTGCTTCAGGATCCGTCTCGCGCAGATACTTTTCAAGCCGGTCTGCCTGGCCGGCAGTTCCGGCAACACTTACAGCCAGATAATCAAGCAAGGCTATCCTGGCCCGTTGATAAACCCGGTCCGGGATTTCCCTAACGAAGAGATCCTCGATTTTTTTTAAAAAATCATCTGTAAGATTCATTAGCGATATCTTTCTTTGTTCAGTATCAAGAAATTTCCCTCAGACGCTCCAGATCAAATTTCATAGTATTCATGTCTGCGCCATCTAGATCTTTAATCAGCAGCTTGTCCTGAATAAAGCGGACTAGCGAGATCATTTCTTCTTTATTCTTTGCCTGCAGAGTGAATCGTCCAAAATGCTGACCCAGAGTTCCCATAACCTCTTCCCTGACAGTATCTCCCGGATTGTAGTACTGGATAAAATCTAAAACATTCATGTTTTGCCTGATTTCTTCCAAGCCTGTTACAGATCCGACGATCCCGCAGTTTAGCGGTATCATCAGCTGGGCCATAACGATATCATTACGATTCAGGACAATTCTGGCCAGTTCATCTTCCTTGATCATCGGTCCCCCAAGGGCATAACGAATCATCATCTTTGTGTCATTGATCCCCATCAGCGGCTCAGTAAATTTGTGCATAACACCACCGCTTAGCCTCAGTCCCATCTCATTACATAATATGCTTCCTTTGTAGGGAAAAGCCTGAACAAAAGCTGTGCCAAAGGTCAAACCCATATCTGCAAACATGAGCTGAATCTTCTTATCCAGATTAGAAAGAAAGCTATCAGTAAATCTCGAAGGAAAATAAGTAAAGGCACTGATCAAATATTCCTTGTTAACCGGATCGACAACATATGTATCAAAAGTAAGATAAGGATAATACTTTCCATTATCCAGAATGTAGCGAAAGCTGAAAACAAGACCGCCGTTATCAATGTATTTCTCGAACAATATATTTTTGCTTCTTGAATGCCTCAACGCAAGCTCGTAGGCAGGAAGCACCATCTCTCGCCCCTCACAAACCGTTAATCCTCTGGAACCTGCAGAGTCGACCGGCTTAATAACAAGTGGGTACTCAAAATTGTACGAAGCTTTTTCCAGCTGTTCCCGGCTCACATTAAACTCAGGAACTGTAGGAATATCATGTTTCTGACAATATGCTTTGAAGATGGCTTTATTAGTACAAATACTCCATTGTTCCTGCGTGCAATAAAAGGGCAAACCTGCCATTTCTGCCACTGTCAGACAATTCTGAATATTGAATTCGCCCGGCCCGCAAAAAATGCCATCTACATTGTTTTCCTCAATATATCTGACTAGAGCCTGATGATCTGTCGTACTGATTTGAACCGCTTTGTCAGCAATCGTTTTTGCTATACCGATATCTTCAGCTTTGTCATCCGCTACAATGACAAATATACCCATGCCCACTGCCTGCTCTACCACCTCAAACGAAG
>JAAYEX010000040.1 GCA_012728535.1 Clostridiaceae bacterium
TAATATAATGATCCAGTTTTACATCAGTCAATCTGATAAGTCTCCTTCACAATATCCTCATATAGCTTAATATACTCATCTGCTGACTTATCCCAGGAGAAGTCACTGAGCATTGCTGCCTGCACCATGTTATTCCAGGCATCAGGCCTACTATTATAGACAGAAATAGCTTCTTTTGCTGTATAAAGCAGCTCATGAGCATTGATATTCAGGAAGCCGAAGCCGGTACCCGTATTATTAAACTTGTCATAGGCCTGTACCGTATCCGCTAGGCCTCCCGTCTGGCGAACAATCGGCAGCGTGCCATAGCGCATGGCGATCATCTGTGACAAGCCGCATGGCTCGAACAGCGAGGGCATCAGGTAGAGGTCACCGGCACTATACATGCGACGGGCCAGTTTGCCGTCAAACTTGATCAGAGCCCGCATCTTGTCCGGATGCCTGCCGGCAGCCTCGGCAAGACGGCGTTCATATTCTTGATTGCCGGTTCCGAGCACTACAAGTTGCACGTTTTCTTCCAGCAATTCATCGACAATATGCAGGAGGAGGTCCAGACCCTTTTGTTCTACCAGGCGAGTCACCATGACAAAGAGGGGTGTTTTCGCATCCTGAGCTAAAGAGAGCTCAGCCTGCAAAGCCTTCTTACAAGACCCCTTGCCACGTTTCCAGGCATTGGGGCTGTAATTCGTTTTGATTTCCGCATCTGTTTCCGGATTGTAGCTTTCTGTATCAATACCGTTCAGAATACCGCTCACCTTCCAACCCTGAGCTGCCAGCAAGCCGTTCAGACCTTCACCGAAATAGTCAGTCATGATTTCCTTAGCATAGTTGGGCGAAACAGTTGTAACACGGTTTGAATACTGGATACCTGTCTTAAGGAAATTGGGAACTCCGTCTTTTAAAATACCGCCTTCCGACATGTAGTCGTCAGACAGGTCAAAGAGATCCTGAATTTGCTCCCGGCCATGTATCCCCTGATATTTCAAGTTATGAATTGTCATAACACAATTGACATTTTTGTGGTAGTCCTTAGATTTATAATGTGCTTCCAGGATCACAGGAATCATACCTGTCTGCCAGTCATTAAGATGCAGAATGTCAGGTTCAAAATCCATTTCATCTCCCAGAGTTTCCAATACGGCCCTCTGGAAAAAGGAGAAGCGTTCAATATCAAAGCTGTAGTCTATATAGAGATTGTCATGGCCAAAGTAAAACTCGTTATCGATCAGATATACGGGAAGCCCGTCCAGATCAAGACGGAAGAGACCGCTGTACATGGTACGCCAGCCCAGTTTAATCATGGCCCAGCGCATGAAGGTCAGATCTTCTAAATAGTCTTGTTTTATCTGACGATAAAGAGGAAGAACCACACGCGCGTCATGTCCCTTCTGCCGCAATACCCGCGGCAGGGAACCTACGACATCGCCTAATCCACCCGTTGCCGCCAATGGATTCATTTCCGAACTGACAAATAGAATTTTCATAAATAGAACCCACTCCTAAGGGTTTTTATACGATCGAACCTTTCCCGATAACAACAGGAACGCCGGGATGACCCAATAAACGGACACCCATTTTTACCACGCTACCCTTATCGATAATGACATGGTTCAAATTGGCATCATTTGATATCTGTGTGTCCTGAAAAATGACCGAGTTACGCAGTTTGGCACCTTTTCCTATGGTAACTCCGCGGAAAAGAACACAGTTTTCAACATCTCCCTGAATGATACAGCCATCAGATGCCAGAACATTCTTCACCCTGCTGCCGGGTTCAACCAGACACGGCGGTTTATTTTTGACCTTGGTGTAAACCGGATTCTCTCTTGAGAAAAGCTCATGTCGGAGATCATCGTCGAAAAGACCCATGGAGGCCTTAAAGTAATTCGCCATCGAGTTAATACGGAAAATCCCGCCCTTGTGTTCACAGGCTCTGACATCCAGCTGTTTATAGTATTCCAGGATTCTGACAAAGGTAAAATCCGTCACTCCTCGGGAGCGGGCATCTTCCAGAAGCGACAAGAGCAGGTCTCTTCTGATGACTGCTACATTAATTGTGCTGACATTAGTAGGCGGAGTGTGCGAGTCGACCAGCACGTCGGTCACCCGTTCGTCTTCAGCTAAAGTAAGCGATATATTCGGCAGGCCACAGTCCAGGCCGTCGTGATTATACATGACAGTGATAGCCGCACCTGAATCTAAATGATGGTCCAGAATGTCATTGTATAAAGTGTTCATGACCAGATTGCAGTCCGTGATCACAACATAATCCTGAGAACCTGTTTCGATATAATCAATAATACTGCTGAGATCCGAGCGTTCTGATGAGCGGGTTAAAGGATTGATATAGGGCGGCAGCAGATAAAGGCCCTGGTTCATGCGATCCAGGTCCCAGGAGGCCCCGGTTCCCAAATGGTCCATCAGAGATTTATAGCGTGTGAGTGCTATTACACCTACCCTTTTAATACCACTGTTAACCATATTTGAAAGTAGAAAATCGATGATTCTGAAACGACCGGCAAATGGCATGGCTGAAAGCGCACGCGGTTCGCTCAGAGGCCCCAGTTTAACTCGCTGATTATCCGCCAGAATTAATCCCATTGCGTTAACTAACATTTTCTACCTCCTAATACGAATATTTGGTTGGCATTTCGGAAACAATATGCGGATGGGTAACAGCATCTTGCGGTCCGACCATTGAGTTGCCACAAATCTTGGAACCTTTATGAATGACAAGGTCCTGGCCTATGACGGTAATGCCGTCTTCACAGAGTTTCTCGTTAAGGAATGAGCACAAATCATGCGTCTCAGGCGATATCAGCACCCCTGATTCAATTATTGTATTCATGCCCACTATGCATTTTTTCAAAACAGAACCTGACTTAATGATGGCTCCGGGCATTATGATCGAATCTTCAACTATTGCACCCTCTTCAATCACCACACCTATACTGATGATCGAGTGTCTGGCTTCTCCATGTACCTCGGCCCGTCACTGATGGCGATTCGCTCTACCACTGCGTCAGGCCCGAAATAGTGAGAAGGGCGTTGGGGGTTCTTGCTGTAGATTGTCCAGGAATTGTCATGCAGGTCAATCTCATCCGGCTTGTCCAGCACATCCATATTGGTGTCCCAGAGTGATTTTACCGTTCCGACATCTTTCCAGTAGCCGCCAAAGGTATAGGCATGAAGATGAAGGCCTTCATTGAGCATCTTAGGAATAATATTATGTCCGAAGTCGTTCTTGGAGTCAGGATCAGTCTCATCCTGGATCAGGCAGCGGCGCAGGGTGGGCCAGTCAAAACAATAAACACCCATGGAAGCCAGATTGCTTTTTGCATGGGCAGGTTTTTCTTCAAATTCAGTTATTCGCTTATTTTTATCCGTGTTCATGATGCCGAAACGATCAGTTTCTTCCCAGGGGACTTCGATTACAGCGATAGTTGCATCCGCCCCTATCTCCGTATGGACTTTCACCATTTTGGAATAATCCATCTTATAGACATGATCGCCTGAGAGTATGACAACTTGCTTAGGACTGAAGCTGTCGATAAAGGGAATGTTCTGGTAAATTGAATTCGCTGTACCGAGATACCAGTCACTGCCCTCCTGGCTGATATAGGGAGGCAAAATATAGGTTCCGCCATCGTTACGGTCCAGATCCCAGGAGTGTCCGTTTCCTATATAGGAGTTAAGCTCCAGGGGTTGATACTGAGTAAGGACTCCGACAGCCTCTATGCCTGAGTTGGAACAGTTGCTTAAAGGGAAATCTATTATCCTGTAACGGCTCCCAAAGGGAACTGCAGGTTTGGCCAAAAACTCCGTTAAGACACCCAGGCGGGATCCTTGTCCGCCAGCCAAAATCATAGCTAACACGTTTTGATGCGCCATTTTCTAATCCTTTCTTCTGTCCCCTCTTCAGCCCTTCCATATCCGGATCAGACTGAAGAATTCTTATCGCTTAGCAGCCTTTCCGCTGTCTAATTCTTTTCTTCCCCCTCGTAAAGCAAATATAGGCCTGCAAGTGGCGGCAGGGGCATATCGATATAATAAACAAGGCCGGAGTCACCGGTATTACCCTCATCTTCCAGACCTGAAGCGAGGTCCCTCATCTTGTCTTCCAGTGACAACCTCTCTCTTTCCTTTTTGTCCGAGGTCCAGAAAACAGTATCGCCCTGTTCCAGGTCAGCATAGGCACTGCCCTGATATTGTGCATCATCGCTGTTTAATATTAATCTGTAGCGGCCGGGATGCGGCACCTTCAAACGATAGTTCTTATAGGATGCCGGGGTCATATTCAGCACTGAAACAACGGTCTGGCTTTGCTCCTTAGCATAGCGGGCATAGGCAAAAATACTTTTATCCCTGTCGTCGGCCACTATCCATTCGAAGCCATCCCAGGAATCTTCAACTTCCCACAGAGCCGGGTTTTCCAGATAAATGTGGTTGAGTGCGGTTACAAACTCAAACATACCCTTATGATTCGGATATTGTAAAAGAAACCATTCCAGTTCTTCGTAGTAACGCCACTCAATAAAAGGGGCAAATTCGTTGCCCATGAAATTCAGTTTTCCTCCGGGGAAGGACATCTGATACATGTAGCAGGTTCTCAGTGCAGCAAATTGCCTCCAGTAGTCTCCGGGCATGCGACCCAGCAAGGATTTCTTGCCGTGGACTACTTCATCATGAGAAAACGGGAGAATAAATTTTTCACTGAAAGAGTACATCATGGAAAATGTGATTTTGTCATGAACCTGACCTCTGGCATAGTAATCTGAAGTCATATAGGACAAAGTATCATTCATCCAGCCCATGTTCCATTTATGTGTGAAGCCAAGTCCGCCTTCTGATACAGCTTTTGTCACATTAGGAAATGTGGAAGATTCCTCTGCTGCCATAATGCTGTAGGGGAAATTTTCTCTGACCAGTTCGTTCAGTTCCCGGATAAATTCTATAGCTTCAAGGTTTTCGTAACCGCCGTTTATATTCCGCGCCGAGGCAGAGTATTCGCGACCGAAATTCAAATAAACCATGCTGGAAACTGCATCTACCCGCAGTCCGTCAACATTGAACTCATCCAACCAGAACCAGGCATTGGAGAGGAGGAATGAACGCACTTCAGCTAGTGCAAAATCGAAAACCAGCGTACCCCAGTTAGGGTGCTCACCTCTGATCGCATCAGAATACTCATAAAGAGGCTTTCCGTCAAAATTAGCCAGGCCGAAATCATCACGCGGGAAATGCCCGGGCACCCAGTCAAGTATTACCTTGATGTCATTCTGATGCAGGGTGTCGATAAGAAACTTCAGGTCCGACGGTTTGCCATAACGTGAAGTGGGCGCGAAATAACCTGTTATCTGATAACCCCAGGAAGCATCCAGGGGATGCTCCATCACAGGCATAATTTCGACTGCGTTGTAACCCAACTGTTTGACATAGGAAGCCAGTTGAGGGGCAATATCGCGATATGAATAAGGATTGCCGTCTGCGTAACGCCGCCAGCTTCCGAGGTGGACTTCATAGATGTTCAGCGGCGCACTTTCTTCAACCGGCTGCCTGCGTGCACGGAAATCGGCATCCCCCCACTCATAGTCATCTTCTGAGTCATAGAGGATGGAAGCAGTGTTCGGCCTGGTTTCCGCATGGCGAGCGTAGGGATCGGCTTTCAGCAAAACACGCCCTTCCGGCGTGCGAATTGCATATTTATATCTTTGAAACTCAACTGCATCCGGAATGAATATTTGCCAGATCCCGGTTGTGCCGTAAGCAATCATTGTATGGATCTCAGGATCCCAACCGTTAAAATCTCCGACTACACTTACCTGTGCGGCATGAGGAGCCCAGACTGCAAAACGATAACCTCTCTCCCCTTCTGCTGAGACATCAGGCCGGGCACCCAAGATCTTATAGCTTTGATGATTCTTTCCATGATTAAATAAATAAGCTTGATTCATACGGTACCTTCTTCCTAAGATAAGACAAGGTATCTTTTTCTTATTATACACAAAACTACTAAAATAATTACTTTAAGCAGCCTTTCGAACTACAATTTCAACTCGGCCACAGTGACCCCGTCACCGCCCTCACCTTCAATTCCCATACGGAAGGAATCGACCCTGGGATCACGCATCAGATAGTAGTGTGTGACCTGGCGTAAGACACCCGTCCCTTTACCGTGAATGAGGCGAACCGGCGAAATACCGTTAAGCACGGCGTCGTCCAGGAAATGGTCTATGGCAGGTATGGCTTCATCCACTCTCATACCCCGAAGCATGATTTCCGTACTGACATGCATTTTACGCTCTGTCGACAACCGGAGTGGAGCAGTTCCGGAAATTGATCGTCCTCTGCCACGCCTGTGATCCGGAGCTTTTTGTTTTTTGACAACGGGACGCAATCTGTCGGCAGCTACCGAAAAGCTGATCTGCCCGGCTTCCAGCACTACCTGACCTTTGGCATCAGGCAATGCTCTCGCTACACCCTCAATACTTAAGTCAATAGCCTCATAACGCTCGCCGATCTCAATCTCTTCAGGAGCACGGTCTGCACTGCGCTTTTCCCGACGGGCGCTAAGCTCTCTTTCCGCCTCCCCTATTTGTCCGCGCAGTTCGCTTTCAAGACGATGGTCCAGACGCAGCTCGTCCCTTTTCTCTTCTAGGCTTTCAATGATCTCTTCCATCTGCCTGCGTGTATTGTTGACGATCTCGGCAGCTTCCGCCTCAGCTCCTGCCAGGAGCTTCTTTTTCTCCTGAGCCATCTTTTCTTTTTCCAGGTCAAGAGTACGGCGCATTTCCTGCAATTCACCTTGCAGTCTGTCCGCCTCGCTTTTTTTGTCATCAATTTCTTTTTGACTGGTCTCAATTGCTGTAATCAGCTGTTCAAATCGGGCCCCTTCCTCCGAAATGAGTTGCCTGGCATCAGCGATAATATCCAGGTTGAGGCCAAGTTTTTGAGCTATGGAAAAAGCATGGCTCACCCCGGGCACGCCGATCAGCAGCTTGTAGGTGGGTTGCAAAGACTCAATATCAAATTCGCAGCTGGCATTCTCGACCCCCTCCGTGTTCATTGCATAACCCTTAAGTTCACTGTAATGAGTTGTTGCGACAGTATGCGCCCCTGCCAGGTTGAGGAAATTGAGTATTGCTATAGCCAGGGCAGCACCTTCCGAGGGATCCGTACCGGCTCCCAGCTCATCGAGCAGAACCAAAGTACCCGGACCTGCAACCTTTGTGATCGAAATGATTTCTTTCATATGTGAGGAAAAAGTGGACAGGCTCTGTTCAATACTCTGTTCATCACCTATATCTGCCAAAACAAGGTCAAAAAAGGCAACTTCAGACGGACTGCGCGCAGGGATATGCAGGCCTGCCATCGCCATCAGAGTCAAAAGTCCACAGGTTTTGAGGGTTACTGTTTTTCCACCGGTGTTGGGGCCCGTTATCACCAGGCTGTGATAGTCGATACCGAGCTCGAAATCAATCGGCACAACATCGTCCTTGTTAATGAGTGGATGGCGGGCTTGATGAAGGACAATCCTGCCATCTGTATTAAGGCGGGGCGCAGCTGCTTTCATATCCAGAGACAGCTTGCCCTTAGCCATGGCAAAATCAAGCTCTGTCAGGAGCTGTGAATTCTGTTTTAAAGGCAAAACTTCTTCGGCAACGCCGGCAGAAAGCAGGGCCAGTATACGTTCTATCTCATGTCTTTCCTCAGCTGCCAGCTCACGGATCTTATTGTTTAACTGGACTACTGACATGGGCTCAATAAAGACAGTGTTGCCTGAAGCGGAACTGTCATGTATCAGGCCGGGTACAGCAGACCGATGCTCGCTCTTCACCGGCACAACATAGCGGTCGCCCCTTACTGTAATCAGTGCTTCCTGTAGGGCTGAACTATGCTTGCGTAAAACTTTTTCCAGTTCCGTTCTGATATTGGCCTGGGCATCGCGGATACGCCTGCGGATTGACATCAGCTCCGGGCTTGCGCTGTCAAAGATCTCATCTTCACCGGCAACACAGCTTTCTATTTCCTGTAACAAAGACTGACAGGGTGTCAGCGCTTCAATGCGATTGTAAATAGCATGGTACGGAAAATCCTCTTCGGCTGAGTCTCTTTTTGCAGCTATCCAGCTTTCGGGTATAGACTGACGCATGCGTACGACTGCACGCAGAAGAGCGGCTACCTGAAGGAGGTCACGGCCATTCAGTACTGCTCCGTTGTCGGCCCTGCTGACCTGGGAACGAATGTCCTGAATGCCGGCAAAAGGCAAGCCTCCATATTCCAGCAACCGATTGACTGCGTCTTCGGTTTCGCTCATACGGACTTCCGCTTCAGCCATGTTCGCTGCCGGCAGAAGCTCTTCGCATTGTTTTCGCCCGGGTTCAGTATCCGCTTGCTCAGACAGTAAGCGAATAATGGCGGGAAATTCTAATTTTCGTAAGCTTCTGGAGATCATGCTGTAGATTTATTTCTGCTTTTGATATTATCGATGTTTTTTCTTGCATAATTCAGTGTTGCTACCACAGACAATGCAGTTCCCGGAATAAATATGACATGTCTGATCCAGGCCGGCTCATCAGGAATAAAGAAGAGCAGGGTTAAAGCCATCACATAAAATACAGTTGCAAGTTTACCGAAAATATCCGAGTAGACGACCATTTCATAATTTCTCAGCAAGAGATAGCCGCCTACAATCATCAATGTTTCACGGCAGATAATGAAGCAAGGCACCCAGATCGGCAGGCGTCCGATCGCTGCCATGGTAACTGCCACAGCAGTCTGGAAAAGCTTGTCTACCAGAGGGTCGAACAATTTGCCGAAGTCGGTTATCTGGTTGTAAGTGCGGGCGATATAGCCGTCAAGCATATCTGTCAGCCAGATGGCCAAAAACAAGATGAGTGATAAGGTCCGATGCACGGGCCACTTGCTCAGCAAAATCACTAAGGGCACGATAGCAATCATGCGAATCATGGTAAGAATGTTCGGCACATTAGGCACGAAACTAAGTTTTTCTTTCTTTCCCTTTTCCTCTTCAGCCATATCTTTCCTGCTCATTCGCTAGATTGTTATTGTATCAGCCATCTCGAGAGAATCTTCGAGGGATCGCTTCCCGGTGGCCAGTGCTTCCGCCAGGTCCATGTCATTACAGTCCCCGTTTTTGTGGATTATCATACGGTTAAGCCGGCCATCGATTATTGCCTGCACCGCCCTGACGCCCATCAAAGAAGAGATCCAGCGGTCACGGAAACTGGGTGCACCGCCACGCTGTAAATAGCCCAGCTGGGTTGAACGGGTTTCTATACCGGTTCTCTCTTCAATTAGCTTCGCCATATCGGAAGCATTCCCCACACCCTCAGCCATGACTACAATATAATGCCGTTTCCCTGCATTGCGGTCTGTGATCAGGGTGAGCATAATGTCATCATCAAAATCGAAATCTTCCTCGGGCACAAGCAGTACTTCCGCTCCGGATGCAACACCGACACCCAAAGCGATATAACCGGATTTTCTGCCCATTACCTCGACAACCGAACAACGTTCATGTGAAGAAGCAGTATCACGCAACTTATCGATAGCCTGAATGGCGGTATTAAGAGCTGTATCAAAACCAAGTGAGTATTCCGTGGCTCCGATATCATTATCAATAGTTGCAGGTATTACAATTACCGGTACGCCCTTGTCGGCTAAAGATTTGGCGCCGCGGGCAGTACCGTCGCCACCGATAGCAACGAGCACATCTATATTGAAAATTTCCGTCATACCGACAGCCTTATCCAAACCTTCTTCAGTCGCAAAAGTATCACTGCGCGCTGTCATCAGGAAGGTACCACCTCTATGCAAGATGTCCGATACGGACCGGCTGTCCAGATCGATAATATCGCCGCGCCATAAGCCATGGTAACCGCGCCTTACTCCAAGGACGTTGTAGCCTGCACTAATTGCTGTCCGGGTGACAGCCCGTATAGCCCCATTCATTCCCGGGGCGTCACCACCGGAAGTAAGAATGGCAATGGTCTTTTTCCGCTTCAATTCTTTGTTTGAAAGTAGTTCCTCTTCCATATTGTCTCCTATATATTCAACTCTTGAAGATTATAACTGTTGTCTTAAACATTCTATACTATTAAGGCAAAATTCAAGTCAGATAAGGCAAAGATTGTCTGATCCGAAACGCCGGCAAAGGATAGCTATTGTTTCAGAATCAGAGGCTACTGAAGGAAGTGTGACCCCGTCCAAAATCATGCCTTCTTTTTCAGCGAAAATGTAAACCGGCATTGAACCTCCGAAATAAGAACATGTTGCTCTGACTGCATCGATAAATAAGTCGGACGGAGTTTCCGGACAGCGAATCACCAAAGACATATTATGATCGGATGGTTCATTTTTTTGCTGATCCGGGTAGATGACGGGATCAGTTTCGCTGACAAAAGGCCGGGCTTCAGTCTCTTTCGGCCGGAGGTCAGCTTTTCGTTCAGGTAAAGCTGTAGGAGCAGGGCACGCCTTATTTCTGCCTTTTCGCGGACGCCCCATTCTCATCTCGTCCGGCAACCGTTCACAGTCCGGCTGCAGGAGCATAATTTTATCCGCGATCACTTTAGGATCTTCATCTTCACGCAATGACAGGCTGCCCGAGATCAGCAAAACCTCATTCTCTCGCAAGAGTTCACGTGATTCTTCAAATACACGTGGAAATACAATTAATTCAAAACTGCCCGTTGCGTCCTCTATAGTGACGAAGGCCATGCGTTCGTTCCGCTTGGTCAGCAAGACGCGCTCAGCAATCACCAGACCGGCTACAATGAGGGGGTCTCCGTCCTGTAAGCTGTCCTTCCTGAATTCCGGTCCGGGTCCGTCAATAAACGTAAAATCTTCGATGGCGGCAGTATTCTGGGCAGAATCAGCCAGATCCAGGGCCGAGCTCAGCGGCAGACGAGAGAAGGCAGGCTCATATTCTTTCAGCGGGTGCCCGCTGACATAAAGCCCCAGCATCTCTTTTTCCATGGCCAGTCGTTCTGACTGGCTGAATTCAGGTACAGTGGGATAATCCGGCTCTGCCACAGCCAGACTTTCCTCTTCAACAAAGTCAAAGAGGGAGAGCTGTCCATCCATCTTGTTGCGCTGGGAAGCCTGCACCTGATCCATATAGGGATCGATCACAGCAATCATTTTTGAACGGGATATATTGAACCTGTCGCAGGCCGAAGAACGAACCAGGCTTTCAATCATCTTGCGGTTAAGGCTCAGGCTGCCGCAGCGACGCAGGAAATCACCATATGAAACAAAGGGGCCGTTCTCCTCCCTTTCCCTGACCAGCTCATTTACAGCTTCCTGGCCGACATTTTTCACAGCAGCCAGAGCAAAGCGAATGGAACCGTTCTCAGTGGTGAAACGCGCTGAACTGTGATTGACGTCAGGTGGCAAAACTGCAATGTTCATGGCCTCGGCAGCACGAACGTAAACACTGGCCTTGTCCAAATTTCCCAGATAAGAATTGAGTAAAGCTGCCATGTATTCTACGGGATAGTAATACTTGCACCAGCCTGTATCATAGGCGACAGCAGCATAGGCCGCAGCATGTGATTTATTAAAAGCATAGCCGGCAAAGGACTGCACATCATCAAATATTTTAGAAGCGACTTTGCGCGGTACCCCATTTGCAACAGCCCCTTTCACTTCGTTACCGGCTTCATCACAGCCACCATCCAGAAAAAGATTACGGTATCCGGCGAGGACTTCGGGATTCTTTTTTGACATGGCGCGACGTACATTGTCAGCCTGGCCCAAAGAAAATCCTGCAACATCACGCACTATGCGCATGACCTGTTCCTGATAGACAATGACACCGTAGGTCACTTCCAGAATTGCTTCCAATAAGGGGTGATCGTAATGGATCTTGCTGGAATCGTGACGACTTTCAACATAACGCGGTATTTCCTGCATCGGTCCGGGACGAAATAGTGCGACACCTGCTACTATGTCTTCAAAGTTGCTTGGCTTAAGTTCTTTCATGAACTGTGTCATGCCACTGCTCTCCAGCTGGAAAACACCGATGGTATCACCTCGGCCGATCATGTCAAAAACTCCGCGATCAGTATAGGTTATGCTGTCAAAATCAATTATCTGATCATAATTCCTCTTCACCAGCTCGCTGCATTCCTGTAAAACAGTAAGGGTGCGCAGGCCGAGAAAGTCGAACTTGAGCAAGCCGACATCTTCGATATCATCCTTGGTAAACTGAACCACAATGGCTTCATCATTACGCGCCAGAGGTGCAATTTCATCAACCGCCTTACCGGCAATAATCACACCTGCAGCATGGGTAGATGCGTGTCGTGGCATGCCTTCAAATTTTTTCGCCAAATCAATAATTTGTTTAGTGCATTCATCCTCCTGATAGGATTTCTTTAAATCAGGATTAAGCTCCAGGGCCTGCTTCAGGGTTATATTGAGAACGTTAGGAACCATTTTCGCAATACGGTCAGTCTCCTGGTAAGGCACGTCGAGAGCTCGTCCCACGTCACGTATCACCGCCCTTGCAGCAAGGGTGCCGAAGGTTATCACCTGGCA
>JAAYEX010000002.1 GCA_012728535.1 Clostridiaceae bacterium
ATTTGGCTCATTTACTTAAATTAATTGTCCGTTCCGTCAAACTCTATCTAAATAGAATCTTCAGGACCCGTCTTTGTGTTTGCACTGTTCAATTTTCAAGATCCGACGCGCCTCTCTTTTTTAAGGCGCTTAGCTAGGATATCAATCGAATATCAATCTGTCAACTCAATTTTCACGAATCTTGCGAAAAATTACTTTTTTCGCACTTTGCACAAGAAACAGCTGTGAAATATAAATTTCTACATAGATTCAGTTGTGCTCTAAGCCCGACATTGCAATACTTATACATATATACATATATAGCCGGTAAACATCCTCTGAAAAACATGTCACATCAGCAGAGTTAACTTATCAATTTGCTCTCGATTGAGGGATAGTCATTATCGCATTGAAGATCATTCTGTGCCGTCGCCAGGGTTACACAGCTAAAAAAGGGTTCACAGACATAGCTGCGAACCCTTCATTGCTGCTAATGAGAGTGTCTTTAGAGCATTACTTGCTCGAACTCTTCCAGATAGGCCTCGAACGTATCCAGAGCTTTCAGGATGGGATCAGGCTTTGTCATATCGACACCTGCCGTCTGCAGGACTTCGATCGGCCAGTCGGATGATCCTGCTTTAAGGAAGTTAAGGTAACGTTCAACAGCAGGCTCACCTTCTTCTTTGATCATCTCGGCAAAGGCTGTGGCAGCTGAGAATCCCGTTGAATACTGGAAGACATAGTAATTGTAATAGAAGTGTGGTATTCGCGCCCATTCCAATGCTATCTCTTCATCAAAGGTCAGGTCCTCACCGTAGTAGTGACGGTTTAGCGCCCCGTAAGTCTCTGTCAGGTAACTGGCGGTCAGCGGGACACCGCTTTCATCTGCCTGGTGGATCTTGTGTTCAAATTCGGCAAATTGTGTTTGGCGGAAAACCGTCCCCTTGAAGCCATCCAGATAATGATTAATCACAGCAGCCTTCATCTTGTCATCTTCCGCAGTCTTCAAGAGGTACTCCGTCAGCAAATTCTCATTCGTAGTTGAGGCTATTTCTGCGAGGAAAATACAATAGTCACCATATTGATATGGCTGTGACTCGCGGGTAAACCAGGAGTGCAGGCTATGCCCAAGCTCGTGGGCCAAAGTAAAGACGTTGTCCAAAGTGCCCTGCCAGCTCATGAGAATAAAGGGATTGGTTTTGTAGGCGCCACTGGAATAGGCTCCTGAGCGTTTACCGGCATTGTCTGCGTAATCAATCCAGCGCTCGGAAAATGCCTTTTCCAGAACCGCAATATACTCGGGTCCCAAGGGCTGTAAGGCCTTGAGAATCAGTTCCTGAGCCTCCTCAAAGGTAAACTTAAGATCGACATCTTTAACCAGCGGGGCGTAGAGATCGTAAGAGTGGATCTCATCCAGGCCCATTACCTCCTTGCGCAGACGCACATAGCGATGCAGCAGCGGCAGTCTGGCGTTAACCGCCTCCAACAGGCTGTCATAAACAGATTCCGGAATATTGTTTTCAAACAGAGCGGCTTCCCGTCCGCTGCTAAAGCCACGTACATCTTTGATATAAGTATTGACACGAACCTGGCTGGCCAGGGTCTGAGCGCAGGTGTTGCGGAACTGACCAAAAGATTCATACATGCTGCTGAAAGCATCCCGGCGTACCCGGGGGTCGCGGCTTTCCATATAGGTGCCATAGCGGGCATGTGACATCTCGACCATCTGGCCTTTGTCATCTTCAATCGGACGGAAGCTCATGTCAGTATCGGAAAGAACGTCAAAGGTTTCGTTAGGGTCGTTAAAAATCTGTGAAGCTTTTGCCAGCAATACTTCCTCTTTTTCAGACAGCTGATGCTTCTTAACCCGCCACATTTCTGCAAAATAATGATCAAAATCCTGCAGCTCGGATTTCTCCTGCATGAACCGACTGACTGTATCTTCTGAAAGATTGGCTATCTCAGGTTCAAAGTAGGCCATGGCTCCCTGCAGACCGGCAAAGACCTGCATCAGTTTGGCTTTGCGTCCCAGAGCTTCCTGGTCTGCAGTATCAGCATCGCTGGCCCGCATAGCGTAGGTTGCAAGCTTACCCAGCTCACAGCCCAGGTCTTCCATCATCATAAGTGCGGCATAGAGCGTATCAGCCGATTCAGCTAATCTGCCCCTGTAGGAAAGAACTGTTGCCTCCTGACCGCTTAGCTCCTTAAAAGCTTGATCCCAGGCATTGTCGTCGGCATAAATCGTTGTCAGGTCCCAAGTTTCTTCCATTGGCACTTCTGAACGCTTGCGTTGGGCTAAAGTTGTCTTTTTTTCTTCTTCAAAAAATATATTCTGCATTGAATTCCCCTCTCCTTTATTTACATTATATAGTCAAAAAAGGAGCTGCCTTAAGCGACAGCTCCGTGTTTTCATCTATTCCTGATCCAGACTTACTTCCGTCTCGTCTTCATCGATCTCATTGTCCGGTTCAAAATCGTCTTCGCTAACCTCTATCAGAGAATCCGGGTCCGGATCCGTCTCTTCTTCCACGTTTTCATGGTCTACCACAGCCATGCTGACCACCTTGCCGTCACTGCTGCGCATCAGGGTCACCCCTGAGGTTGAGCGTCCCAGTATCGGGATTTCATCAGTGGCCAGACGTATGATAATTCCTTTATCGTTGACCAGCAGGATGTCCTGATAGTCATTTACTAAAGCTGCTTCAACCAGCACACCGGTTCTGCGTGTAACCTTATAGGTAATTAAACCTTTGCCTCCGCGTTTTTGCGGACGGTACTGGTCTATCGCACTGCGTTTGCCGAAACCGTTTTCCGAAACAACCAAAATCGTATCATCACAATCGGCGCAGAGTGAAGAAATAACTGCGTCATCATCAGACAGATTCATTCCTTTGACACCCATGGTGTTTCTGCCGGTATCACGTACGTCACTCTCAGGGAAACGAATTGCCAGTCCCTGGCGGCTGATTAAAACAATGTCGTGTCCGTTGTCTGCCAGATCAACCCCGATCAGCTTGTCGCCTTCACGGAGTGCAATGGCAATGATGCCGCCTTTATGAACATTTGCATACTCAGACATGGCGGTTTTCTTAATCTGACCCAGGCTGGTAGCCATGATCAAATAGCTGTCTTCGTCAAACTTGTCGACTTCAAGCATACCGACAACCCACTCTTCAGGATCCAGGTGCAAAAGATTGACGATCGGCAAACCACGGGCCTGTCGCTTTGACTCCGGTATCTGATAACTCTTCAGCCTGTAGACGCGACCTGTATTTGTGAAAAACAGTATGGTCTTAAGTGCCGTCGTCGTAAGAATCTGCTTAACAACATCGCCTTCGCGCGTCTGCATACCGCTGACGCCACGGCCGCCCCGTCGTTGTGAGCGATACTCATCCAAATGCATGCGTTTAATATAGCCGGCATGAGTCAAAGTTATCACGGCGTCTTCATCTTCAATCAGGGACTCGTCATCCAGATCAAATTCATCGCTGAGTTCAAACTCACTGCGGCGATCATCACCGAAGCGGTTGGCGATATCCTGCAGTTCTTCTTTCATGATCTGCCGCATCAGGCTGTCTTCACTGAGGATCCTGTTGAAATAGTCAATCTTCTCGGTCAGGTCCCTATGCTCAGCATTTAACTTCTCACGTTCCAAACCTGACAGTCGTCCCAGACGCATATCAACAACATGCTGGGACTGTTTTTCCGACAAGCCGAAGCGTTCGCTCAAACGGACTTTAGCCTGGTCCTCGTCGTCAGAGCCCCGAATAATCCTGATGACTTCATCGATATGATCGATAGCCAGCTGCAAGCCTTCAACCAGGTGACGGCGAGCTTCAGCCTTGTCCAGATCAAATTTAGTACGCCTGCCGATTACTGACCGCTGATGCTCGATGAAATGCCCAAGAATATCACTCAGGGACAAAAGTCGGGGGACGTATTTTCCATTCTCTTCAACCAGGGCGATCATGATGGTGCTGAAAGTATCCTGCAGCTGTGTATGCCGATAGAGCTGATTCAGCACGACCATAGGGGTGGCGTCGCGTTTTAACTCAACTACAACACGCACCTGGTCATGGCGGTCGGATTCGTCTCTGACATCGGAAATACCTTCAATGCGCTTATCTTTGACCAGGTCAGCTATCCGCTCAATCAAGCGGGCTTTGTTAACCATGTAGGGCAGGCTGTGAATCAGAATACGATAACGCCCGCCGCGCATTTCTTCAATTTCGGTATGACCTCGGACAACTATTCTGCCGCGACCGGTACGGTAAGCGGAACGAATGCCGGAAGTACCGATAATCTGAGCTCCGGTCGGGAAGTCGGGTCCGGGGATGAACTCCATCAGATCGTCACTGTCAGCATCGGGATTGTCTATCAGGTGAATGGCACCTGCAACCACCTCACGCATATTGTGGGGTGGGATGTTGGTTGTCATACCGACTGCAATTCCGGTTGAACCTGAAACGAGCAGGTTGGGGAAAGCTGCCGGAAGAACTGTCGGTTCTTCCAGTCTGTCATCATAGTTAGGTTGGAAATCAACAGTGTCTTTGTTGAGATCCTTCATCATCTCACCCGAAAGACGGGTCAGACGTGCTTCCGTATAACGATAGGCTGCCGGCGGGTCACCGTCACGTGAGCCGAAGTTGCCATGACCATCCACCAGAGGGTGCCGCATGGAGAAATCCTGCGCCAGCCGCACCAGGGCATCGTAAACGGACGCGTCACCGTGCGGGTGGAAACGTCCCAGCACGTCACCTACTGTGGTCGCGCATTTGCGGTAGGGTTTGTCATGGGTAAAACCCTGGGTATACATCGAATAGAGGATACGCCTGTGTACGGGTTTCAGTCCGTCACGCACATCAGGCAATGCACGGTCAGTAATTACGCTCATCGCATAATCAATAAAAGACTGGCGCATCTCATGATCTATGTCTACAGGGATGGGTTCGTTGTCGGGGTTTTGGAAAGCTTGATCAACTGCAGCTTCTCTGTCCAGATAGGAATCTTTTCCCTTGTCTGCCATTTAGGCCTCCTTAATACAAGTCTTTTTTTCACTAAAAAAGAGTACAAAAAAAGACACAAATATCTACTACTATTTTAGCATAGATCAGCTTATAAAGGGGACTTCTTGATGGCTGCAAAAGGTCGTGGATATCGTTGTTTTGTGGGCTTTTCCTTAGGCACAATCACCATGGTTCTCTGCTTGTCCGTGCCCGGTAAAAGATAGTGGTCTGCGGTAGCTTTACCGCCCCCCAGCAAAGGGATGGCTTTTGCTGCCAGATCCAGTTCATCCTCCTTGCCTTTCATTGCGAGGAATCTGCCGCCGGGCTTAACCATGGGAAGGCACAATTCAAGCAAGATATCCAGCGAACTGACGGCACGTGCTACTGCTGTATCGAATTTTTCCCGATACTCAGACATATGAGCCAGATCTTCTGCGCGACCGTGGACAGCGGAAACCTCCGACAATCCCAGCTCTTCGATCAAGTCTTCCAGAAAGCTGATCCGCTTCCTCGTGGAGTCCACCAGTACCAGCTTGAGTTCCGGACGCGCCAGTTTCACTAACATACCGGGAAATCCGGCGCCGGTTCCGACGTCAATCATACTTTTACCACGGAGGTAGGGCAGGAGCAAAAAACTGTCTAGCAGGTGACTGTCCGCGATTTCTTCTTCTTCGGTAATCGCAGTCAGATTCATTACTTTGTTTTTTTCCAGAAGACGGGCGACAAATACTTGTATTTGCTCTATTGTTTCGGCTGGCAATTCAAGTCCGGCCCGCTCGGCAGCGTGCTCAATCGTCTGTTTTTTCACCGGCAGCCTCCTGACGATCGCGTTGGCGTGACTGTTGCTCCAGGTAGACCAGAAGCACTTGAACATCCGCAGGCGACACAGCTGACAGGCGGCCGGCCTGGCCGACTGAGCTCGGCTGACGTTGGTTCAGAGCTTGCCTTGCTTCAAGTCGCAGGCCGGAAATCTTCGAATAATCAGTTCCCTCAGGCAGGCGCTTGTGTTCCAAGCGGCGGAAACGCTCCACGCGCTCATGCTCAAGACGCGTATATCCCTCATAGCTGATCCGGATTGAAACGGTTTCAATGACCGATCCGGCTAAGTCAGGCCGTCCCGTGTCCACTTCTGCCAAGCCTTCATAGGTCACTTCCGGACGTTTCAGCAGTTTGTAGAGGCTGGCGGCCTGTTTCAGAGGCGTGCTGTTCATCGCCTGCAAAACACGGTCAGACAAATCCGATTTCTCGACCCTTGTATTTTTAAGGCGCTCAATTTCAGCTTCAACCGCTTCTTGTTTTTTCAAAAAATGCTGGTATCTTTCTTCGGAAATGAGGCCTATCTCATAGCCTTTCTGCGTGAGGCGCTGGGCAGCATTGTCCTGGCGCAGCAATAATCTGTATTCAGCACGGGACGTCATCATACGATAGGGCTCGTTCGTGCCTTTGGTCACCAGGTCGTCAATCAAAACCCCGATATAACCATCCGAGCGGTCGAAAAAAAACTCAGCTTTTCCGTCCAGCTTGTGCACGGCGTTGATGCCTGCCAGCAAACCCTGGGCGGCCGCTTCTTCATAGCCGGAAGACCCGTTGATCTGGCCTGCCAGGAACAGTCCGTCAATAGACTTCAGTTCCAGCGTCTGCTTCAGAACAGTCGGATCTACACAGAGATATTCAATGGCATAAGCCGGGCGCATCATTTCAGCATCTTCCATGCCGGGAACAGTCTTCAGCAAGCCACGCTGGACCTCTTCAGGCATTGAAGAGGACAAGCCTGAAGCATAGTACTCCTCAGTGTCCAGGCCCGTTGGCTCAAGAAAAACATGGTGGCGGTCATGGTCAGGGAACTTAACGATTTTATCTTCGATCGAGGGGCAGTAACGCGGACCGATGCCCTCGATCAGCCCCGAGTAGAGCGGGGACCTGTGCATGTTATCTGTTAAAATCTGCTTGGTCCCGTCCGTCGTCCAGGTCAGATAGCAGGGGATATTCGCCCGTGGCTGCCAGCCGGGATCGTCATCATTTTCATAAGAAAAAGGTCGGGGAATCTCGGCGCCCTCCTGGAGGGTCATCTCATCCAAATGCAGGCTGCGTCGATGGAAGCGGCCGGGAGTTCCGGTTTTAAACCGTCTCGTGGGCAGGCCCATGTCGGTCAAAGACCGGCCAAGCCCCCGGGAAGGTGCCAATGCGTCAGGACCGGAATCGATGATGGCATCTCCGATGATTACCCGGGCATCCAGGAAGGTACCGGGTGCGAGAATCACAATCGGGGCCTGATAGATTCCGCCGGTAGACGACATGACCCCTGCGACTCGTGGCAGTCCCGGACCAGTATCATCCGCAAAGAGAACATCAACGATTTCGTGCTGGACCAGCAGGAGGTTCTTTTCCTGCTCCAGCACACCCTTCATATCTCTTTGGTAGTGAACGCGATCCATTTGAGCTCTAGGCGAGATAACAGCGGGTCCCTTGGAGGCATTAAGCATGCGAAACTGTATCATATTGCGGTCGGCGATTTTTCCCATTTCACCACCGAGTGCATCAATTTCACGAACCAACTGCCCTTTGGCAGTACCACCGATGTTCGGGTTACAGGGAAGATTTGCCAGGCTGTCCAGCGTCATTGTGAAAAGGATACAGGTCTTGCCCAAACGGGCTGCAGCCAGAGCTGCTTCACAGCCGGCATGGCCGGCACCGACCACGATTATGTCGACGCTGTCCGCCAAAAAAGTATTTTCTCTATTTCTTGCTTCTTGAAAAGTAGTCATCATTATCTTTTTATTTATTGTTTAAAGCCGGCAGTTGCCAACTTTGAATGTACTTGTTATTTGCCGATGCAAAAGCGTGAAAAAATGGTATCGATCAATTTTTCGGAAACATCATCCCCGCTCATGGCTGCCAAACTTTCAACAGCTGAACGGAGCAAAGTCGCAATTAAATCATAGGACAGTCCGCTGTCGATCGCCTGACGGGCTGCAAGCACCTGCTTCAGACTTTTGTCTGCCAGCGCCTTATGTCTGGAATGAGTAACGATAGCCGCTGAAGTCTGGCTCTGAATGCCATGTCCGGAAGACTCTTCCTCAGTCTTGTCCGTCTTTGTATCTGTCTCCAGTGTGTCATTTTCAATAAAACTAAAGAGTATCTTGCGTAGGGATGCCAAATCTTCTTCGCGCTTGGCAGACCACGCTATAGTCGGTACATCTGACAGATATTCAGCGGCAAAGCTGGCAGGATCTTCCTCGGCGGTTACAGTCGCACGCAAATCATCTTTTCCTAAAATCAGCAGAAGCTTCTGACCCCGGGACTGTATTTCTCTGATGGTATTCATTTCATCGTGAAGTTCAGCCGGGTTTCCGAGCGGTGGAGATAAAACCCAAAGTACCAGGTCTGCGCTCTGCAGCGCTTCCTGTGCCCGCTTGATACCTTCCTGTTCGATCGGATCATCGGACTTGACTGCCAAACCGGCTGTATCCGTCAGATGAAGCAGATAGCCTCCCATATTGATATCAATCTCAATCGTATCGCGGGTTGTACCCGGTATATCACTGACGATGGCACGTTCGTGTGCGGTCAAAGAATTGAGCAGAGAGGACTTGCCCGCGTTAGGGCGACCTGCAATTACAATAGAAAGACCTTCTCGCACTATGCGACCGTAACGGAAACTGTCTGCCAGCTGTTTCAAGCTTTCCTCGGAAGAGACAAGATCCCGGCTGACCTGAAGTCGATCCTCCGGACGTGCCTCTTCCTCATCCCAATCCATAAGGGTTTCGAGGAATGCGAGAATACCGTAGAGTTTGTCCAGTTCCAGACGTACTGCCTGAGACAGGCGGCCGCGCAACTGGGCGAAGGCCAATTCTGTCTGTTGTTCCGATTCAGCGTGGATCAGATCCATCACGGCCTCTGCCTGTGCCAGATCCATCTTGCCACTGATGAATGCCCGCTTGCTGAACTCGCCGGCTTCAGCCGGACGCGCACCGTTATTGATCAGGCTGTCCAAAATTGCCTGTCGCACTGCATTGCCGCCATGGCAGGATATCTCATAGACATCTTCGCCGGTATAGGAATGGGGCGCACGGAAGGCCGCCAGAACTACTTCATCAATTTCCGCCCAGATACCGGGGGCCATTGTATAGCCTTCCATAGCGGATGGCAGGGGAAATCTGTCGCCATAGGGCCGAAAGAGCCGGTCGCAGATGGCAGCGGCTTCAGGCCCTGAAAGACGAATCACCGCCAGACCACTTTGGCCGGGCGGTGTTGAAAAAGCAGCAATCGTATCAATATCAGCTTGCTGATTTGCTAGTTTGCCCTCTGCTAAATTTTCATTCGTTCTTGTCATCTATAACTTCAACACCATCACTTGGTGCCACTACTATATGTCTTCTGGGATCTCTGCCTTCACTGTAGGTAACGATGCCCGGATACTCACGGAGGCACATGTGAACCAAACGTCTTTCCGCCGGATTCATGGGTTTTAATTTCATTTCACGTCCGCTGGCCATGACTTTATCCGCCGTGCGGTTGGCCAGGTCCTGAATTCTTTCTTCAGATCTCTTGCGATAGCCGGCGACATCCACCACAACACGCAAGTAATCATCGACATACTTATTGGCGACGACGTTGGCCAGATACTGCAAGGCCTCGAGAGTTTCACCGTGACGCCCGATAGCTGCGCCGCTGTCTGAACCGCTGACATCGATGTGGAGGCTTCCTTCTCCGTCTACGTACGAATCTATTCTGCCATGAATGCCGATGCCGGAGAGAACATCCTGGAAATAATCCAATACGGCATTTTCAGCAGCTGCAAAGCCACGTTCAGAACTTTGGTCGTCTTCTTCGCGGTCAGTTTCATCATACTCAAGAACATCGATCTCTTCGCTTTCCTGATCATCGTCATCATAGTCGCCGGGATCGTCTTCTTCATCTACTGCAGCACCGGGCTTCAGGCTTACCCTCACCAGTGCAGGTCTTCGTCCGAAACCGAGCAAACCGCCGATCTCACCCTCGTCTAAGATTTCCACTTCCACTTCACTTCTGTGGACTCCCAGCTCTTCCAATGCTTTATCAACAGCAATGTCAACTGTCTTGCCGGATATTTCAATTGAATTTCTTCTAGCCATGGTGTCCTCCTAAATAGACAGCAAGTTCCACCACAAAACTCTGCTGTAAAGATGAATGCAATTCCTATTCATGTTTGTCCTTGTTAAGCATTTCTTTGACACGATCCATAAAGGATCCCTGTTTTTTTTCTGCCCCCATACCACTATCCGGCACCTCTTCCCGTGCTTTCCGTGACAGCGGTGCAGCATCTGCCGCGTACTCTCTCTTTAACGGTTTGACATAGAACTCATAGCCCAATAACGACTGTACCAGATACATCAGGTTCTGGAACAGCCAGTAAAGACCCATAGCTGCCGGAAAGGTGAACATGGTGTAGAGCATAATCAGGGGCATGAAGATTTGCATGCTTTTACCCATTCCTGCTGCCTGACCTTCCGGTGTCTGACCACTCTTGGCAGGATTATTCTTCTCGCGGGCTTTTTCCGCCTTTGTCTGTTTGGGGAAAGGTGTGCTGATTCGGGCAATGTACATTTGCAGAAAATAAGATGAGATGGTCACAATCACCAAAATCAGTAATGGCAGCCATGTGCGCCATTCGGGTCCGAACCAGTCAGCCGGCTTCCAGGAAGGTGTCCGTGCAAGGTCCATACCTAAGAAGCGCGTGTTTACAATCTGCTCCAAACGGATCCAGCCATTCTCGACTGAAGTTGCCAAGGTTGAAGCCGACTCACGCAAACCGTTTATTACCGGAATGTCCATCAGGGCGACCTGGCCTACCTGAGCTTCTGTCATTAAACCTTCCGCCTGCAAGAGTCCCGCAATCAGACGCAGGCTGGCTACAGGAACTTTGCCTACCCAGCGCAAGGGTGAGCGGAAGATATAGATTAAAGGCCAGATAATCAGCAGGGGAATCATAGATGTGACACAGCCGCCCGCCATCGAAACACCATGCTTTTTATACAGAGCCTGAGTCAGTTCCTGCTGACGCTCGGGAGTCTTTTTATAGCGTCTCTGGATTTCCTGTATGTCAGGCTGCAGTAATTGCTGTTTCAGCATGTTGCGTTGAGAACGTAAACCTAGAGGCGTAAGGATAGCTCGCACAGCAACGGTGAACAGGATAACTACGAGACCATAGTTACCTATCCATACATATAGATTGCTCAGGATCAAGCCAAATAATTTATACAGCGGATCTAAAAGAGCTAGCTGTACCGGGACAAAACTAATCATTCTTGAAAACTCCTCGATTTCATTTAGTGTTCAGACAAATTTATTGCGCCCTCAGACCTTTCATTGCATGTGCAGAGCTTGGTTTTTTTCAGGCACAGGATCATAGCCGCTCTTACCGAAAGGATTACAGCGCAAAATGCGCCAAAGGGCTAAAGCGCTGCCACGCACTGCTCCATGCATAGTAATAGCTTCCTTGGCATAAGCGGAGCAGCTAGGAGTAAAACGGCAGCAGGCAGGCTTTTGCGGTGATATTTCTTTTTGATAAAAACTGATTAAACGCAAGATAAAACGCGCAGGCAAAGAATTCTGCTGCAGCGTTCTTTTCTCGGTCACTTCGTTTTTCACTATTGCAAATCCCCTCTGCGGGCTGTCTTATGTTTCTTTAGTCAGCTCCATCTTCCTGAGCAAATAAAGCAACTCTTTGCGCAATGTCTTCTGATCCGGTTCCGGATCCTGCCAACGAGCTGTCACGATAATATCATTACCGGGAAGAAGCTTTAGTTCGCTTAGTCTGAAAACTTCACGCAACAGGCGTTTCATGCGATTGCGTTCTACGCTGCTCCGGGTCTTTTTTGCAACGGCAAAACCTACTCGGGGCAGGGCATCCTGTTCTTTTTCTCTTCGCTTAAAAGCATGCAGCACGAGATATCGCCCGCTATAATGCTGACCACGGCGATACACTCGTGTGAAATCAATATTTCTTTTAAGCTTCTCATAAGTCGGCACAAAGAATCCGCTTAAGCGCTCAGCACTTTACGGCCTTTGCGACGACGGCGCTTCAGGATATTTCTGCCTGATGACGTTCTCATGCGCTTACGGAAACCGTGTTCGCGTGCGCGCTGTCTTTTCTTAGGTTGATACGTCCGCTTCATTCAAATCATTCCTTTCATCAAAGTAAAAAGTTTCCCGGCACACTTCTTTCCGGTATGCCTGGTTTAACTCTTTACGTATAAAGATCAAGATCAATATGATCGACATCTGCTTAGCATGTAAAGACCCGACAGGGCAGGGCATTTATAGGCACAGCATTGGAATTATACAAAGGACAAGCACTTTCGTCAATTAATCTCCAACTAGGTGTTTCAGTCTTGTCGGTTAATCAGTGGCACGTTCCGCTGCTTCGACAACATGTTTCATCAGAATAGATGTTGTGACCGAACCAACACCGCGCGGCACCGGAGTAATTGCTTTAACCAGGGGCTCAACAGCGTCGTAATCTACGTCGCCCAATAATTTCCCCTCTTCGTCTACATTAATTCCTACGTCGATGATAACTTGTCCGGGATTACAAAATTCCGGGGTAACCATTTTAGCCTGTCCAACAGCGGCAATCAAGACATCTGCATCTTTCGCAGCCTTTGCGATCTCCTTTGTGCGGCTGTGACAAATTGTAACTGTGGAGTTTTCCTGCAAGAGCATCATCGCTACCGGCTTACCAATAACCAGGCTGCGACCCAGAACAACAGCGCGTGCTCCATTCAGATTCACATTATAGTGTTTGAGAATGGCGATAGCTGCTTCAGCAGTGCATGGAGCAAAGCCGGTCTGCTCACCTTTAAAGACTCCCACCAAAGAGCCATCGGTAAAACCGTCTATGTCCTTGGCCGGTGCAAGTAACGCAGCAATTTTCTCTTCATCGATCTGCCCTGGTAAGGGTCTGAATATCAAACATCCGTGAAGTGAATCATCCTGATTTATCTCCAGAATAACTTGTTCCAGATCTTCCTGTGGCAGATCTCGCGGCAAGTCAAAAACTTTAACCTTTACACCTGCTTTTTCGGCACGGTTTAGGGCACCACGCTCGTAAGAAAGATCATCAGCTTCATTTCCTAAGCGCACAATAGCCAAAGAGGGTTCAACACCCCCGGCCTTCAGCTTAGCAACCCTCTCTACCAGTTCTTCTGTCAAAACATCGGCAACTTCTTTACCTAACAAAACTTGCGCCATACTTACTCCTTCGGTTTTCTTAGATAGCTTGGTGTAAGAATACAATTTTTTCTTACTTACGATACATCTTTTAATAGATCGAAAATCTACTACTTATCATAGCATAGTAAAATTGGGACATATGCCACTTTCTGCTGATTTTTAAGATTAATAAAGGCATAGTCGCATTAACGGCTATGCCTTATGTTCAAGATAGTGCTATCAAATTATCTCAATTATTTCAAGTCTTCCTGAGCGGATAGCTGCTCTACTTCGAAATAGGCTTCAGCGCGATCAAGTACCCGCTGGCGGGCAGTCGGGGAAAGAACTTCAAATATCCGCAACAAGAGACGTTTCTGCTCCAGAATTTGTACTTGTTCTTCACTTGTTTCCGCATTGTCGATATAGTCACCTGGTCTCAAAGAAAAACGATCGGCATCCTCGAACTCTTCCAGGGATCTCTGACTGAGTACATTGTCCAATGAGGTGCTGAAATAATCTGCCAACCTTCGCGCGGTCTTGATATCGGGATAGTTCCGACCGCTCTCCCATTGACTGACAGAAGTTTGAGTCACACCCATAGCCTCGGCCAAATCTATTTGGGTCATATGGTTCTTTTTTCTATAAAAGCGGATACCACTCATAAAGGTATCACCACTACTTGGTCCGTTTGACATATAGGCAGCTCCTTTCATATCAAATTATTTTTATATTATAGCATGATTTCCTTTATATGTTCCCAGAGATATAAAACGGTAACATTAGAATTGAAAGGATTTTCCTGAAGCTGCGGAAACACCACAGGCTCCTGATACCATTGCGGTATACAGGTTTTAAAATCGCTGTGTGCGGCTTTATATTTCAGCAGATCATCAAATATTTTCTCGAAGCAATAATCTGAATATGGCAATTTCCAATTATCTATTATCTGAATAAAATTATACAAAGCGTAGAGATTAAAAAACTGTAAAGGAACCTGCAGATTGTAATACACATGGACTAGAAGGCTCTTCACCGTGTCTTTTGCTTCATGGAACAAGTCTAACAAGTCGCAGAGATTTATGTCTATGATGCTATATTCAAGACAAAGCGGTTTTGATAAATGCAGGGTGCCGTCTTTGAGACGATGAATCCCCGACATGGTGTAACGGGACATTTGCATTGTATTTTTTAAGTATCTGCTCCTACGCAAATTGTGCTTGCTTTTCTTTAAAAATACCGGCATTCCTCTCAGTTCACGGTAGTTGAAAAAGTGCTCTTCAGCACGTCTGAATTGAGTTTTGAAGTCACGGAAAAACATATCCTTATCACGGCCGATATCTACAAAACTAAGGCGCGACTCTTTTTTCAGAGAAACAGGTATGGAAGAGAGCAAAACAAAATCGAGAAGTACTTGCGAAAAAGCTTCCTGCTGCCTCATCTCACTCAATGGCCGTCCCTTTTTCACAGGCATCAGCACATAAGAATACTGGTTAACACAGGAAAATCTGGCTGAGCTCAAAAATGAATTATCGCTGTAGGGTTTTTTGCAGATTTTATCCACCAGTGCGGAACTATACATAGCAAAATCCCAGGCCCATCTGGCCCGCTCAAACTCTCGCATATCATAGAGGCAAAGCAAATAGTCACCCTGCCCCGGCAGAGATAACTCCACTGCAAGACCCTGGGGTGAACACAGACAGGAAATCTTCTCGGGATTCAGTTCAGCTGGCTCCAAACCCGGAATATTGCGTATCAGTTCGCTAAGTTCACAAAAATTGAATGTAAAAAAGTCAGATGAAGTAAATGTAGCTTCAAACCGTGAAAACATGCACATACCCCAAATGTTTGTAATATTTATATAGTATAGTCAACATATTACACAAACAACTATTCTACGGATCGGAGAATGCAAAACGCCACCCCCTGTCCGGAGATGGCGTTTCAAGCTTCAATTTAAATTTACTCTATATGGTACGTCCGGGATAAGCTTTCAATCCTGCATCAAGAATTTTCATTGCTTCAAGCAGATCTTCTTCATTAAGAACATAGGCTACTCGAGCCTCGTTTAATCCCATATTTTTGGTAGCGTAGAAGTTCTCCACCGGAGCCACCATGACTGTCTTGCCGTCCTGCTCGAACTCACTCAGCATCCAGATGGCAAATTTCTCTGCATTGTCTACCGGCAGACTGGCAATAGCGTAAAAAGCCCCTGACGGACGTTTTATCATCACGCCTTCCATTTTTTCCATGGCGTCGACCATTACATCGCGACGTCTCTGATAACGCTCACGAATCGGATCAAAGTAATCAGGATCCAGATCATAAAGCGCCTTAGCACCAATCATCTCCAAGGTAGGTGAGCTCAGGCGGCCCTGAGCCATTTTCAGAGCTCCCAGCATCACTTCTTTATTCTTGGAAGCAATACATCCGATACGGGCACCGCAGGCGGAAAAACGCTTGGAGACACTGTCGACAATGATCACCCTATCTTTGACATCTTCCAAGGTGGCAAAGCTGACTGCCTCTTTACCGTCGTAGCAGAATTCCCGATAAACCTCGTCAGCAATAATGTAGAGGTCATGTTCTTTAGCGATTTTGGCAATCATTTCTACTTCTTCACGCGTATACACAACGCCGGTCGGGTTGCCGGGGTTAGATAGGGCGATACAGCGTGTTCTGTCTGTGATCAGTTCAACAATTCTTGCTTCATCAGGTAAGGCGAAACCGTTCTCTGCACGAGTGGTGATAGGAGTTATGCTGACAGTGAACGGTGCGGTGAAGCTATTATAATTCGTATAAAAAGGTTCAGGAACCAAAATCTCATCATCGATATCACAGGTGATGACAAAAGACCATTGCAGTGCTTCGCTGCCGCCATTTGTAATAACAAAGTCTTCGATCTCAAAGTCTCCGCCGATTCGTTTGTAATAGTCAACCAGGCTTTGACGCAAGGGATCCCAGCCTCGGGAATCAGCATAGGCAAGCACATCAATCTCCGCTTCCTTGATCGCCTTCATAAAGACCTTTGGTGTCTCTATATCCGGTTGTCCTATATTCAGATGGAATACTTTCGTGCCTCTCTTTTTGGCTTCGTTTGCATATGGTACAAGACGCCTGATAGGCGAAAGCTGCATTTTGCCGATACGTTTAGATGTTTGCATCGTGAACCCTCTCTAACATCATTTTTCTTTATCTTAACATATGCATGAATATCAGACAGTCCGGCTTGTTGAAAATGATATTTTGCCGAAAATACTAAGCTGCCGGATCCAATAGCTGAGGGATCTGCTAAGATATTTTCAGGAAATGTTCGGGCTGACCATTTCCTCCTCGACAAAATGAGACAGGAAGTCAATTTTGTTAAAGCGGTCTTAAAGAGGGAGAAGGATATGAAACAATTAGAAGAACGAATATTAGCTGACGGCCGGGTTTTGCCCGGCAACATTCTTTTGGTAGACAGTTTTCTTAATCAGGGGCTGGACGTAGAGCTCTTCGATGCCATGGCCGAGACATGGCACCGTTATTTTGAGGATGAGCCGATCAGTAAAGTTATGACTATCGAGGCCTCCGGCATTGCTATCGCAGCATTGGTGGCGCGGAAATTTTCCGTCCCCGCTCTTTTTGCAAAAAAATATGACACAGTCAATCTTACCTCTGATCGTCACCAAAGCAGCGTTTATTCATATACAAAAAGAAAAGAATACAGTATCGCCATTTCGAAACGCCTGCTGACAGAAGATGATCATGTCCTGATCGTAGATGACTTTCTGGCAAATGGTTGTGCTCTCAGAGGACTGATCGATTTGGTCGAATCTGCGCAGGCTTCTGTTGCCGGTATCGGAATTGCAATTGAGAAATCATTCCAGGAAGGACCGGACCTGATCCGGGCAGCCGGCTTTGATCTTTGTTCTCTGGCAAGAATCGCCTCTCTGGAAAATAGCGAAATTATTTTTGCCCCGGCTGATGCCTGAGAAGACTAAGGGGACTCTGGCCACAGTCCCCTGTATCAGGTAAATAAACTGTCTAATTCTCCTGCAAGAGTGCTTTGGGGCTGGCTGAACCGTCCACTTCAATCGTCTGCTTAATTTTATTCAGGCGCTGCTTCAGAACAGCCTCACATATTTCAAGATTGCGCTCATCCTCTGCCAGAAGTCCACGCCTTTTCTCTATATTTTCACGCATCCTGTTGATCACGCGCAACTCGCGATAGTACCTGTGTCTGGCACGTTTCAACTCCTTGAGACGCATATTCTCCAAAATTGAATTTTCCTTCTCCGGCTTGGCCACTTTCTTGTCGGAGCCCTCTGCCGTTAAGCCTGACGTATTATCCTTTGCCTCAGTAGAATTTTGAGATTCTTCAGCAGCAGCGGTAAGTTTATCTATATTTGCACCACGCAGTGCCTGCCAGTTCTCTTTCGACTGTTCATAGAGGACCTTCAAATTATCCATTTCCATACCGCGGCGCACTTTCATCGTCGTGGTCTGAATCATGTCCTGAAAACTGTAAAAATAGGAACGGATTCCTTTGAAAGAAGGCAGACTGCGGTTAATTTCATCAATCATAAGGGCCAGTTCATCACTGATATCAGCCTCATTTAAGACTCCGTCATGATTACCGGTTCTTTCACGGATTCTCTCTTCATCAAGTACCAGCTTGGCGGTGATAATGACGTCGCCTGAATCTGTTTCCTGACCGAAAACCAGCGAGTCTTTGATGTACTCCCCTTGTTTTAGCAGTGTTTCCAGTTCTTCCGGAAAAACCTTTTTCCCCGACGACAGTACGATCATAGACTTGCTTCGTCCGGTGATGCTGATAGAGTTTCGTCTGCCCATGCGACCGATATCACCGGTATGTAGCCA
>JAAYEX010000041.1 GCA_012728535.1 Clostridiaceae bacterium
CAACTGGCCCTATCTTTACAACCTCATATGCTTAAACATATAGAAAAAACAAAAGATCGCTCTGCCTTTTCCTGGGTTTTGATATTGATTGCTTTGGCCATATTGCTGGCTGCCTTGCTGGCTGATTACTTAATCTGATGAGTCCTCGTATGCTTCCATATATTTGGCAGTCTTTTCAGCATGTTCCTCGTATGTAAAAGAGAAATCCGTTGTCCCCTCTCCGGTCGCTGTGAAGAAGAGATATCGCTCTGCTCCTGGCCAGGTTCTTTCAGTTGCCGGCCACAGCACTGCCTCAATGGCCACTACACCCGGTGAATTTATGGGTCCCGGCGGTAAGCCTTTAAAATAATAAGTATTATATGGGTTGCCGGCATACTCCCGTAGTTCATCGGCACTCATCCATAGTTTGGCTTCTTTACCATCCCTTACCCGCAGATAATTCACCGTGGGTTCAGCTTCAAGAGCCATATCCTCATCCATACGATTGATAAATACCCGGGCAATTTTGTTCATTTCTGAAATAGTGCCTTCAACTTGAACGATTGAGGCAAGTGTAATGGCATCATCCAATGTTATCCCCTGTTGTTTGGCCCTCTCATAGTATTTACCCTCAGCAATTTTAGCTTCTGTGTTATTAAGGAAGATTCGAAGTATTTGCTGTTCAGTGGAATTGATATCAAATAGATAGGTATCAGGCCAAAGATAGCCTTGCAAGAGCCATTCTCTGCCTGCACGCTCTTCAATACCTGAAACGAATGAATAATCAGTAAAGAGAGACGGACGCATCACCATGGCATCCATAAGATCCGGACTAAAACGCATACCTGCTTCAATCATTACATCCCTCATCTGCTCATAGGTCATTCCTTCATAAAAGGTAAGGGATATCTTCTTGGGTTGCCTGGTTAAGATCAGCATCATTTCGTCATAACTCATATCAGGCAGAAGATAGTGGGTCCCGTATTGGTACTGACCATCAAATCCGTTGAACTTGGAAATCAGCTTATAGGCAAAGGTGTTTTTTATTAAACCGGCTTCTTTTAATACTTCTGCAATATCATCAGTATTGGATTGCTGGGCAATATAAATCTCGACAGCCCCCTTCGTGTCTGCAGTAATCGGAGACTTCCCCTCTCTGTCAAAGCTTTCCGACATTGCATCCAGTCTTTGGTTCTGTTCATTCACATATCGGAATCCCAGAAAAAAACCGACCAGCACTGCGACAATCAAAAGCACAATGACTCCAAGGAACAACAAGGTTTTTCTAACTTTTCGCGGCATGTATCTCCCTGCAACTTATCGAGAATAAGTAATTACTGAGTCCGGATTATGTAGTGTATTATACAACGCTGAAAATATGTGGTCAAAAACGATATTTAATCATCAGGTGTTACTACGGATTTGGATTCATCGCGGGCAGCTTTTCCCTTCCAGCGTAAAGTTAGTGGAGTGCCCTTGAAATCAAAACTTTCACGCAGGCGGTTTTCCAGATAACGCTCATAAGAAAAATGCAGAAGCTTAATATCGTTGATAAAAAAGAGAATAGTAGGTGGTGCTACACCGGTCATAGTTGCATAGTAAATTTTCAGCTGCCGTCCTTTATACTGTGGGGCCGGGTGCATGACGATAGCATCAGCGATGACATCATTCAGGAGTGAAGTAGGCATACGACGGTGATACGCTACATGTACCTCTTCAATAATCTGCCAGAGCTGATCGATACCCTCACCTGTCTTTGCTGACAGAAATACCACGGGAGCATAAGTCATGAAGTTGAAACGCTGACGAATATTCTGCTCATACTCCTTGCGATGCTGAGCAGACTGAGTCATCAGGTCCCACTTGTTTACAACAAATATGGAAGCCTTTCCCAGTTGATGCGCCATTCCGGCAACTTTTGTATCCTGACTGGTGAGTCCTTCAACAGCATCAATCAAAATTAAGGCGATTTCACAACGTTCAACCGCTCTTTTCGTTCGTAAAGTGCTGACGTATTCAATGGAATCATCTATCTTACTTTTGCGTCTCAAGCCTGCTGTATCAATAAAACGATACATCTGCTCGTTATGCTCAATATCACTGTCCAGTGAATCCCGTGTTGTCCCGGGAATATCCGAGACAATGCTGCGCTCTTCCCCCAACAGTTTATTGGCTAAAGAAGACTTGCCGGCATTAGGGCGCCCTAGAATAGCTACCGGGATATGATCGTAATCGCCCCTATAGTCATAAGGATCGGGAAAGTCCTTAATTATGGCATCTAAAAGCTCAGAAAGGCCGAGTTTATGTGTAGCAGAGATAGCAATTATATCTGCAAAGCCCAACTCATAAAAGCTATAAAAATCGGGCGGAGGGTCACCCGGAACATCTATTTTATTTACAGCACACACTACCGGCTTACCGCTTTTTCGCAGTCTCTGGGCTATATCGTGGTCTATATCGGAAATACCCATATTGATATCTGTCACAAAACAGATTACATCGGCCATCTCAATAGCTATATCGACCTGGCGGTGCATCAGATCCTGTAAGCTGTCTTTAGATCCGGTCTCAATGCCGCCGGTATCGATCAGCACAAAGTCATGACCTGCCCAGTCAGCATCAGTCATAATACGGTCACGGGTAACACCGGGATCAGGTCCAACAATCGCCAGCCTTTTTCCGGCAAGCGCATTAAAGAGGGTTGATTTCCCAGTGTTAGGTCGTCCTACAATTGCCAATATCGGTTTCTTCATTAATACCACATTTTTCGTAACATGAAAAAGCAACGAGCCTGTGGCACGCTGCTCCATTCATGAAAAAAGTCAGATTTTTATTCTTCTGAGCTTACTACTTCTCTTCCCTTATAATATCCACAATTCTTGCACACCATATGTGATGCTTTCAGTTCATGACACTGCGGACACTCGGTAAGATTCGGAGTCGCTCTCTTTTTCCAGTTAGCGCGACGTGAACGTGTTCTCTGTTTTGAAGATTTACCCTTAGGAACAGCCATTTATGCCACCTCCCATTAATAGTTCGTTATTTTCAAAAGTGTAAATGTCTTTGAATTCTTGTTTTTTATGCCTGTAGCATTATGAAGGATGTGATCATTCTTGTCAAATATCTGCGCGGTTTTCAGATCTTTTCTCAGCTTCTATTTCAAGCGACAATTTAGTGCTTATGGCATGCCGGTTATCCACCGCCAAGGCGTACCCAAGTTCAATATTACCCCCCAGATCAGATAGCGATCCTTTAGCTTCGTGAGTCAGCAGTGAAAGTCTGATCAGACCATAAGACGTTTCGAACTGTTCCAGACGCTGGTCTCCCTTATTAAAAGATAACTGCATTTCAATCTCACCGGTCCGGGCCAGTGTGATTTGTCCATCCGGGTATAGGGACAAACTGGTTCTGGTCCCTTCCATACCGGTTGCTGCGCTCTCATCGTATGTCACTACCCAGGAATCATCTTCAGAGCGATGCTGGAGAGTACCGACTGTCGATAAGCGTACCGGGCGGTGTTCTTTACCGTCGTACCACTGGCTGCTCGTAAGCATAATCCTAGCCATCAGTCTGTCATCAGTAGATTCATATGTTTTCATTCTATGAATTGAAGCTTCCTTTCAGCGTTCAAATCCTTCCGCATTTTTGATGTCTACATGGTGCACACCATCAATCTCAATGTCAAGGATACGCTCAATATTCTGCTCAATTCCCGGCTGATCTTCTGTAACATAAAACATTAATTCCGACTTATGCTTCTTATCGTTCAGCAATTCCATTGAAACCAGAAGCTTTTTGACCTCATGTGCTACGGCCTTGCTGCAATCTACAAGCTCTGTTTCAGGAAGCGCCTTTTGTATCACATCTTTTAAAAATGGAAAATGAGTACAAGCCAGAATAGCAATATCGGGTTGTTCGCTTTCTCTTACATTCCCGAGGTAGTGTTCAGCCATCTCTTCTGCCAGCGGGCCGGTCCAGTTGCCCTCTTCTACAAGTTGCACGAAATCCTGGCAAGCCTGTTGAATCACGATCGGTTCTGACAAGTTATTTTCTGTAAAAATGCGCGGCAGTTCTTTAGTGAATATTCCGTTACTAACTGTAGCATCAGTAGCCAGAACAGCAATCTTCGGCGGATCATTCTTATCAGCAGAAGCTTCCATTGCAGCTTTAATGCCATCTTTGATTACACCGATAACAGGCAATGAACCTGCTCTTTCTTTTGCTGCATCCAAAGCAATGGCACTTGAAGTATTACAGGCAAAAACAATCATCTTAACGCCCTGACTCATAAAAAAGTCAACGTTGTTCAGAGTGTCATGACGTACAGTTGTGAACGAGTTGCGTCCGTATGGTGCGTTAGCATTATCCGCCAAGTAGACAAAATCCTCTTCTGGCAACAAAGTCAGTAATTCGCGCAAAACAGTAAGCCCACCCAATCCGGAGTCAAACACACCGATAGGAGCAGACCTTGCAGCACTGGTATATATGTCAGTCATCAGTAGGCTTTCCCCCAGATAACATTGCAGTTTGCAGGCTCACCACAGATATAGCAAGTATCGCCGACTTCGGTTCTATCCTCTGTAATGCAGCGGGAAGTCGCGCCGGTACGTTCTTTTACTTCTGCCTCACAGTCGGCGCTGCCGCACCATAAGCCATTGACAAAGCCGACTTTGTTATCCAGCAAATCAAAGAATTCTTCACTACTCTTAGCCCAATAGGAATTAGATTCACGATGAGCTTTAGCTTTGTCGAAAAGACGCTGACGATACTCATTCAATATAACGGGAATTCTAACTTCCAGTTCATTCAGAGGAACACTGATTTTTTCGCGATTGTCCCTTGTTACCAAGACACAACTGTTGCTTTCTATATCCCGTGGACCGATTTCCAGACGCAGAGGCACACCCTTCATCTCATACTCTGAAAACTTCCAACCGGGCATGCGATCGCTGTCGTCCAGCTTCACTCGGTAATTTTGCTTCAAGAGCTCATAAATTTCAGTTGCTTTCTCCAAAACGCCTTCCTTATGCTGAGCCACAGGGATAATAGCAATCTGTATGGGTGCTACTGCCGGGGGCAGTACCAATCCGTCGTCGTCACCGTGCACCATAATGATGCCCCCGATTGAACGGCTGGAAACGCCCCAGGATGATTGATGCACATATTGCAGCTGGTTATCCGGGTCAGTATATTGAATGTCAAACACTTTTGCGAAACCATCACCAAAATAATGTGAAGTTCCTGATTGCAAAGCTTTGCCATCATACATCATGGATTCAACTGTATAGGTGGTCTCTGCTCCGGCGAACTTCTCACTATCTGTTTTCACGCCTTTAATAACGGGTATGGCTAGTGTTTCTTCAAAGAAATCAGCATAAAGATCCAAAATATCCCTTGTCTCCTTGATGGCTTCTTCTGCAGTCGCATGGGCTGTATGCCCTTCCTGCCAGAAGAATTCACGTGTACGGAGAAAGGGTCGCGTAGATTTTTCCCAGCGAACTACTGAAACCCACTGGTTATACAACTTGGGCAAATCACGCCAACTTTCAATTACATCTGAATAGTGGTCGCAGAACAAGACTTCCGAGGTGGGTCGAACACATAAGCGCTCTGACAGTTTTTCTTCACCGCCATGGGTTACCCAGGCAACTTCCGGTGCAAATCCGTCAACATGGTCCTTCTCCTTTTGTAGGAGGCTTTCCGGAATGAACATGGGCATAATCACATTCTCGTGGCCGGTTTCTTTAAAGCGACGGTCGAGATCATCCCTGATCAATTCCCACATAGCCGTAGCATAGGGCCGCACAATCATACACCCCCGTACCGCTGAGTAGGAACTCAGTTCCGCCTGCGTCACAATGTCGGTATACCACTTCGAAAAATCCTCGTCTCGCGAGGTGATTGCCTTAACCAGTTTCTCTTTTTTGCTCATGTTCATCTCTCAATCTGATTTATATACACTTTATTACTATCAACAAACTTCCTAGGGCTTATCAGCCACCAGGCATTTGTCTAAATCGAGTATTTCTACAGTCTGTCTGGCAATAGACAGTTCCTCGTTAGTCGGAATTACAAAAACTTCCACCAGAGAATCCTCGGTCGAAATCTTTTGTTCCTTTCCTCTGACTTTATTTGCTTCCGGGTCAAGCTTAATACCAAGATAAGATAATCTGTCACAGACAACCTGACGCAATTTCGGATCATTCTCACCTATACCGGCTGTAAATACAATAGCCTCGATCCCGTTTAATACGGCAGCATAAGAAGCTATTATTTTGCTTGCCTGATAATAAAACATTGATAAAGCCAGTTTTGCGCGATCATTGCCGGCTTTAGCTGCATCTTCCAGATCACGAAAATCCGAACTGACTCCTGAAATTCCTTTGACCCCACTTTCAGAATTCATAATTCTATCGACTTCTCTGCAGTTCTTACCTTCAAGTTCGGCTATGAAAGGAACAATGGCAGGATCAATATCTCCGCAACGTGTACCCATAATAATTCCGGAAAGAGGAGTCAGCCCCATTGAAGTATCGATACATTTCCCACCTTTTACAGCCGCAAAAGAAGAGCCGTTACCGAGGTGACAGCTTACCAGTTTTAATGTACTTGACTTGAATTTTGTAAGTTCGGCACAACGCCTGGACACAAACATATGGCTGGTTCCATGGAAACCATAACGGCGAATCTGATGTTCTTCATAGTAACGATAAGGAAGCCCATACATGTAAGCTTCTTCAGGCAATGTCTGATGAAAGGCAGTGTCAAAAACACAGACCTGCGGCACTCCCGGCATCAGTTTCTCACAGGCTTGGATTCCCATCATATTAGCCGGGTTATGCAAAGGTCCCCAAACGTATGTCTTACGAATAGATTCCTTTACTTCCTCTGTAACAATAGCAGGTTCAGAGAAAATCGGCCCTCCATGTACAACCCGATGCCCGATACCATTAATTTCGCTCAGTGAATTTATAATCGGGTGCTCAGGGTCTAAAAGTGCTTCTACCATACGCTCTGCTGCATCGCGGTGATCATTCATCTCGAATTCTTCTTTTACGATCTTGTAGCCGTTGCTGTTAGAATGACTGAATAGTGATCCGCCAATACCGATACGTTCGCACAAGCCTTTGGCCATAACAACTTTATGCTCGAAATCAAGTAATTGATATTTCAGGGACGAGCTGCCGGAATTGATGACTAAGATATTCATTATTTACTCCTCTATATTCTTAATTATTATTCTTTGGTTTCCTGAGCGCTCTGCACGCAGGTTAGTGCTACGACACCAACTATATCATCTGCACTTGCACCCCGGGAAAGGTCATTAACGGGTTTAGCAATACCTTGGAGGATAGGTCCGTAGGCATCAGCTTTCCCCAGCCTCTGTACCAGTTTATAAGAAATATTGGCTGAGTTGAGGTCAGGAAATATCAGACAGTTAGCACGTCCGGCAATCTTGCTGTCGGGAGCTTTGCGGGCTGCTATATTCGGCACAAGTGCAGTATCTGCCTGAAACTCCCCTTCGAGAAGAACGTCGGGATTTTTCTCTTTGGCCAATGCCGTGGCATCTACTACTTTTTCCACCAACTTCCCAATACCGCTGCCCAAGGTTGAAAAGGACAACATAGCGACGCGGGCTGTCGTACCGGTCAGCCTTTCAAAGGATTCGGCCGATGAAAGTGCTATCTCGGAAAGTTGATCAACGTCAGGATCTATGATTAGCGCAATATCAGAAAAGAGAAGTAATCCGTCTTCACCAAACTCCTTCTGCGGGCAATCCATCAAAATAAATGATGATACCAACTTGGTGCCGGGTTTCGTTCGTAAAATCTGCAAGGCAGGACGCAAGGTATCGGCTGTACTGTGTACTGCTCCCGCAACCAATCCATCAGCCAGCCCTGCCTTAAGCATCATAATACCGAATGGAATTGCTTTACCCATTTCCGCAATGGAATCCGACTCAGAACAGCCCTTATGCTTGCGTAATTCCCAATATTTCTGATTAAACTCCTGTCGTAAGGTACTCGTGGCCGGGTCCTCAAACCTGGCTTTAGACAAATCCAGGTCCGGATGAAGCTCACAGATCTTGTCTTTATCACCAATCAGAATAATATCAGCTATTTTCTCAGCAATTATCTTGGCGGCTGCGGCTGCAACTCGTGGATCATCACTTTCGGGCAGTACTATAGTTTTGCCGGCAGCCTTCGCTTTCTGCAAAACATTCTCCATAAAAGTCATTTGTGTCCCCTCCTTTATGCTATAAGTGCATAACGCCAAAATTATACCATAATGAATAGCGCCTTTTACAAAAAAAGGCGCTATTTTCTATCTATATTGACCAAATTTGGACGAATTAATTTAAGCGGGTTTCTATCCGCTTGTTTAAAGCAATATACTAGAACTTTCCGCTGGAACCGCCAAAGGTTCTGCCGGACGAACTGGTATGGGTTGTACTTCTGCCGCTGCTGCCGCCACTCTTAGTCTCCGTGCTTTTTGGTATAGCCGTTCGCGCGATTGATGACGATAAGAAATAGTCATTTGAGTTTGCAATCTTCATACTATTGTCCAGCAAGTATGAGCTCGCACCCGAACGGAAACCGACAGAAGTTAATGGTGACTTAAGACCTTTCATGATTAATGCTGTCAGCAATAAAGCAATAACAGGCGGTAGGATATAAAACGTAAATGGACGGCTGACTTTTTCTTCTGCAAAAATTCCTCTTTCAGCATTATCAAGCGTTTTTTCACTGAAGTCAGCCAGGTTTGTAAAGGCCGCATACATATTGTTATCGCGCAAAGCAGGCAGGATTGAATCCATTAACTGTTCCTGTGCGTAGTCGTTAAAAATATCAATGGCCTCACCATGTGTAGCAATAGCCCAATCTCTCTCCGCCATGCTGATCATGAATAACATGCCGCTTTGAGAAGAGCCTAAACCCAAATCCTGATTTTCGAAATATGTATCCGCATAGTCGGTTGGGTTTAGAATAGAAATCTCTTCGCCTAAAGTCAGGATTACAATATCAGTACCATATCGCTCGCTGATACGATCAAGTTCCGCTGCAAGTGCCGAACGCTGGCTTTCTCCTAGCAGACCTGCTTGATCATCAACCCTGTATGAGCTTGATGCTGCAACAGGATTATATTGCAGAAAAAAAACAAAGGCAAAGGATAATAGAACAAATAAAAACTGTGCAAGCAGTTTCTTATAATTATGTTTACTCATATAACACCCCCATCTACCACAACAAGAAAAACAGCAAAAAGATCAGGCCGGTCAACAGGGCGGCCATTATGAGAAAAGTCCGCCAATAGGCCTTCTTGTCTAAAGGCAGATTGCCTACCAGTTTTCCACTTTGCCCATTCATGGCAAAGGTATATAACTGGTCTTGCCATTTGGTATTTAGAATCCATACAGGAAACAGAGCATAGTTGATGTCACCGTTTTTCATCTTAATGGAGCTGCTGACAGAACGGACTGAATCATATCCTTGGATCGATTCCATAAAGGACTGTTCCGTACTGGTCTTTATGCGGGTGTTTGCACGTTCAATGCTTTCCGACGAGTCGACATCATATCTATTTGCTAAAAAGCCGGATAAATAAGCAGTATCAAAAGGAACTGCCGATTCACAATCGAAAGGTTCAATTGACTCCATCAGATCATCAGACATTCTGCTTGAACCATCCACCGGAATTTTCTCAAAACGTACAGAGCCTTCACGATACACTGCATACTTATTAGTTTCCGTATAGTTAAAATTTGAATCGCTCCACATGCGGGTACGAATAGCTTCATAGCTTATTTTGGCATCTACATCTGCATCAAAAAGCCAGAAGGGTACATAGACACCTTTAATCTCATCGATATGATGCTGGTCCTTGAAGATCTTTGGAACAAAGCGCTTGCCTTCCATGTGCCTCTTCAATGCCGTTTTTGCGGCTTCTTTATCCAACTTGAAAGGAAGCACAATGTCCGGTTTAAGATCACCGGAGAACTGTGCCGGTACAATTACAGAGTTATCACAGTAAGGACAGGAAGTTGCGGCTATAGTTTCGTCACCAAGGACTTCACCGCCACAGGAAGGGCAGGAATAGGTCCGCAGTTGGTCTGCCTCCCCTTCCTGCCAATTTTCCTCTTCAAATGACCATGACATATTGTCAGGCTCCTCGCTTCTGGCGAGTTCCTCATTTCCCTCAAAAGCAGTGGGAGAGTATACATTACTGCACATACTGCAGACCAGTTGTTGTAAATCAGTATTAAACAAAACTGCTCCGCCACAGCTGGGGCATTTATATTGCTCTAAAGTTGACATCTAATCCTCCGTCAAGTCTATTTTTATGTCAGGAAAGATTTCCTTTTATTCAGAAACCTTATCACTTTCATCAAAGACATCGCCACATTCAGGACAGAATTTCGGAGGATTATGTGGGTCTTCCGGTTCATAACCACACTTGTCACAGCGATAAAGCGGAGCGCTCGGAGGTTTGGCTTTGCCGCATTCTTTGCAGAACTTACCTTGGTTTACCTCACCGCAGGAACACTGCCAACCCGGTTCTTCCGTTGGCTTAGCTTCTCCACATTCATTGCAGAACTTACCCGTATTGTCGGCTCCACATTTACAGGTCCAACCATCAACAGGAGCTTTTGGCGCAGCTGCTGTCTGAGCAGCTTCCTCGGCTTTCTTTTGCTCACCCATACGGAACAGAGCAGCTGCATCGGCTCCGCCCGCTCCCTGAGCCATACCGAGTCCCATGAATCCTGCAATGGCGCCGCCTTCGTTGCTGGCAGCACCTCTCATGGCGTCGGACTGTGCCGCAACCAGAGTAGCTGCAGCGTAATTAGGATCGCGCATCATCGCAGCACGCTGTGCCTGCTTGATCAGTTCTTCGTCTTCCGGTGGCAGTGTGACTGAGTTAAGGCCGATACTGACAATTTCCAAACCACGAAGTTCAGTCCATTGTTCAGTAAGCTCTATCTTCAGTGCATCTGCAATTTCCTTGTTCATCCCGACCAGCTGATTAGGACGTACACCCATAGTAGATATACGTGAAAAAGCAGGTGCAAGATAATGCAGGAACTCAGACTTAAGCTGTGAGTCAATTGACTCTCTGCTATAGGAACCCTCTACGTTTCCGGTTACATTTCTGTAGAAGAGCAAAGGATCAACAATTTTATATGAATAAACTCCGTTTGCACGGACTGATACATCGATGTCGAGATTGATGTTTGCATCTACAACACGGAAAGAAATCGGATTTGGTGTTCCGAACTTGTTTCCGATGATTTCCTTGGTATTTACATAGTAGACACGCTGGTCTTTTCCGGTATCGCCGCCATAGGTAAAACGTCTACCGATGGTCTGGAAGGTTTTCTTGATACTGTCACCAAGATTACCTGAAAATATACTTGGTTCTGTTGAGCTATCATATGTGAACTCACCAGGTTCAGCCGATACTTCTACAATTTCGCCCTGCTCCACGATGATCATGCATTGGCCGTCAGCAATAGCTATGCCACTGCCGTTGGAAATGATATTATCGTTTCCCTTGACGTTTGATGAACGGTTGCCAATTTGTTTTTGTCCTCTGACGACCAGAGTATTGGCATCTAATGAATCACAGTAGAAAAACTCTTTCCACTGATCTGCCAATGTTCCACCTAAAGCGCCTATTCCGGCTCTAATCAGTCCCATAAAAACTCCTCATATACCTTTCTTTTATTGGGTTCCACAACCCGGTTAAAACTTGATACGATCAAAATGCTGCTAATTATTATAAAGCACACATTTGATAAGCATAAATACTTATTTTGTAAGTATACTAGATAAACATACATAATTCTTCAAAAACCAAAACATTTTCCAGGCGTGTTATCCTGACTATCAGTGAAGAATTTGATAAGTAAAGAAAAGAAAAATTATGGAAACTTGTGGCATTATAAGTGAATTTAATCCTTTCCATCGCGGACACGGAGAGCTGATCAGCCAGGTCCGTGAGAAATTTTCAGAACGTGTAGGTATCGTCGCTGTTATATCTGCCTCTTTTACTCAGAGAGGTGAGCCGGCTCTCTACGACATCTCACATCGTGTACGTGCTGCTCTTAACGAAGGAGTTGACCTTCTGATCGAAATTCCTCCCGGTTTTGTGTTAGATTCCGCTGAAAGCTTCGCTGAGGCAGGCATAAATCTACTGCAAGCCAGCGGTATTGTTCGTAATCTGGCCTATGGGAGCGAAGATAATGAATTTCCTGAGCTGATTAAGGATCTGGCCTTCTTTCTCGCCGATGAGACAGCAGAATTCAAATTGTTGCTCGATCAGAATATTCGTCGGGGTTTAGGCTATGCAGCAGCGCGTCAGGCAGCTGTAATCGAGTGCCTGCATGATCAAAGAGCCGGAGATATATTAGCAAACAGCAATTCCATTCTGGCAGTTGAATACGAAAAAGCCATACTACGAAGCGGAAAAGACCTACCTACACATCCCCTTCCTCTTTATCGCAAAGATCAGTTTTCAGCCAACAAGATCAGAGAATTGGCGGCTGAGGCAGTCTCCGGGAAACCTGAGGCCGGCAAAGCTAATCTTCTGCGTTTGCTCCACCCATGTATGACTACAAGCTCCCTGTCAGAACTGATTTCCGCTTACCAGGCGCAGGAAGCTGTGGTTGTTCTACACCACTTCGCTCCCCTGCTCTATAGTCAGCCGATCTGGCGCGACCGTAAGCTCCTGGCTTCAATCCAGGGTATGCAAAACGGTCTTGCAGAACGATTCATCAATCACCTGGATAAACTTGATTCAAACTTAAGTGCTGAAAATTTTTATGATTGGCTTGAATCTATTGCGACACGTGTGTTTCCACTGTCGCGAGTACGTCGTGCTTTGCTGTCAGCCATGCTGAACATCAGCCAAGCAGATTTTCAAAACTCAAAACCTGAGTTTCTACGCATTCTGGGTTTTTCTAAACGCGGACAGACCTTGTTAAGTTATATGAAAAGAACTGCCACTCTGCCGATAATAACCCGCAGCTCGGACTGGCGGAGAGTTAACAGCGAATCCGGGCTCCGGCAAAAGAACCTGTGTTTTGCTTCCGGTAATCTCTGGAAATCGCGTCTCAAAGGGCCCCACAAACTTGAGGAAACACGTCAAATCGTACGCATCTGAAATATTTGCACAAAACAGGTCAAGTGACTATAATTGGCTTTCACAGCTATAATACTTGAGAGTTTTTATAAAGAAAGAAGGACTAGGTATGTCTGAAAGAAATGTTTATGATGTTTTGCTGGAACGAGGCTACATTGAGCAACTCACCCATGAGGAGGAAGTGCGTGATTATCTAAATCAGAAAGGCGCAACTTTCTATGTCGGTTTTGATCCTACAGCAGACAGCCTTCATATCGGCCATTTCATTCAGTTGATGGTAATGACCCATCTGCAACGCGCCGGTCTGCGCCCGATCGCATTGATGGGCGGAGGTACCGGACATATCGGTGACCCATCAGGTCGCACTGATATGCGCAGCTTGATGTCCAAAGAAACGATAGATCATAACGTAGACTGTTTTACAAAACAAATGTCACTCCTGATTGATTTCTCTGACGACAAAGCTATCATTGACAATAATGCTGACTGGCTCCTTAAACTTAATTACATTGATTTTCTGCGCGAAATCGGCATACATTTCTCAGTTAACAGGATGTTGGCTCTGGAGACCTATAAAAACAGACTGGAAGAAGGATTGTCTTTTTTCGAATTCAATTATATTCTTCTGCAAGCCTATGATTTCCTTCACCTCTATCGCAAATATGATTGCAGATTGCAGCTGGGCGGCAGTGACCAGTGGAGCAACATAATTGCAGGAGCCGACCTTATCCGGAAAGTTGAACATGCGGATGCCTATGGCATGACCTTTTCTTTGCTGACCAATAGTGCCGGTGAAAAAATGGGCAAAACCGCCAAAGGAGCTGTTTGGCTGGATGAGAACAAGTTCTCAGTCTACGATTTTTACCAGTATCTACGCAATGTCGACGACGCTGATGTTATTAAATTTATGAAGCTACTGACTTTCATGCCAATGGAAGAAATTCAACATTATGCCGATTTTACCGGAGCTGACTTGAATCGGGCTAAAGAAAAACTTGCTTTCGAAGTGACGAGCTTAGTCCACGGGGAAGAAAAAGCACATGGTGCTGAGACCGCAGCTAAAGCACTATTTAGCGGCCAGGGCGACTTATCAGACAGCCCGACTCTTGTCTTGAAGTTAAGTGATATGGAAAAAAACTTAATCGAGATTCTGGCAGACAATAAGATTCTTGCATCTCGCAGTGAAGCTCGGCGTCTTGTTCAACAAGGCGGACTCTACCTCAACGATGAATCTGTTACTGATCTAGGAAAAATGCTGACCACTGCTGATCTGGATGATGATCAATCCTGTATAATTCGGCTGGGTAAGAAACGCTACTATATTTTACGTTTTGAAAATTGATAGATACTAAAACAATAATTCGCATACAATCCGCTCCCGGCGGATTGTTTGCTTTAGCAGTAATTTCAGTCCGCTCCTGTAAGCATTAGCATAACCGTGCCATCTTCGAGAGAAATCACCGGATCAGCCTTCTCTCCCTCAAGCGGACGATTGGATACAGCAGTAGCCCTGTTGTAAGGAAGTTCTGCCCGATCAAGATCCCATTTAAGTCCTGACAATGTAAATCCCTTTACATTATCATCCAAAGGGATGGCAGAAAATATCGGTTCAGCAACTTCCGTCAATATACTGGCAGACAACAGTTCCGGAGCAAAGGCAGCTTGTGCCGACACAGTACCGGCAATTATGCGCACCAGCGTTTGCCCGTCAGACAAATAAGTCAATGCGCCCGAACGTGCAAGGCTGGCTGCCAGCAGGACATTGGTCCAACTATGATCTACACGCTTGCCAAAAGGAAATAGGATCAAAAAACTTAGATCTGTGATGTCATGGGCTTGACGGAAGTTTTTTGTCAGAGACTGTGCGAACTCTTCCTTGTCTTCTGCATTTACTGCCGATATAAGAGCTTTCTTATCATTGATAACCTCGCCGGATGCAGCCAAAAACAGCGCCAAAGAGATAGCCAGCTCACCATCAGTATAGTCTTTATCCTGAGGGAATAATAATTGGCTTATTTTGTCAGGAAGGCTCATATGTGCTGAATCGTTGTCGCCAATAACCCAATCCGGTATAATTCCGCCTTTGATTAGATTATCTGCACCCCCATCAGCTGCGACAATTACATCAGCTAAAGCACAAAGACGTTTTACACCTCGAATATCAGCGCAATCCCCTGCTAAAGATACAGCACAATTAAACACGATTTAATTCTCGGTCCAAGTCCCGCATATCAGACTGGAAGGCTCCGGCTTCCATACCCGGATCATCAGCCAAGAAGATAGCTGAACCGGATACTACCATATCGGCACCGGCTCGCATCACTTCACCTAAGTTATTGCGGGAAATTCCACCGTCCACCTGCAGACGCACCGGATAGCCGGAAGCGTCAATCATAGCACGGGCAGAACGGATTTTCTCTGTCATCTGACTAAGATACACCTGCCCACCAAAACCAGGATTAACCGTCATCAGAAGCAGCATGTCCATATCGGCAAGCAAGTATTTAACATCTTCTAACGGCGTTGCAGGGCTTAAAGAAATTCCGGCAAAACAACCCAGGGACCTGATTTCACTCAGAACCCTTTGTGGATGAAAACTCATCTCACGATGAAAGACCAAAGAACAGGCACCCGCATCCACAAAATTTCTAATTTGCTTCTCAGGATTTTTTACCATCAGGTGCACATCAAGCGGCTTATCTATCTTTTCACTCACTTGTTTAACCATCTGGGATCCGAAAGTAATCAATGGAACGTATGATCCGTCCATCACATCACAATGCAGCATGTCATAATTATCATTTAAAGCAGCAATTGAATTGCTGAGATCAGACAAATCAGCAGATAAAATTGAAGGACACAAAAGAGTCTTTCGACTTGTCCAATCCGCATATTTTTTCATTCTCCCTCTCTCTTCCACTTTGTAGCCTAGTTATCTCCACCGGGAGTTTCAGTTGCAGGCACTGTAGTAGGATCTGTGACCGGATCCGTTACAGGAGGCGTCGGTGGCGGTGGATTTGTATACAACTCATAATCGCTTGCGTCGCCCCAGGTCAATACTATCTCATCTTTATTAGGAGTGAATTCCGTTCCGGCTTCAATATTTTGCGCCAGTATATAGATGTTTTTCTTGTCTGCACTGGAATTTGGATTCAAACTCGAGCTTGATGCAGGCCAGCGCTGCACGCCATATTCCTGAACACCCAGAGATGACAACAATGAGTCAACTTCCGACTGCGTCTTACCCTCAAGTTTGGGCATGATTCTGACAGCAGGAGTCGTTGTCGGATTCTTGAAATTATAAAGGTCTTCATAGGTGCCCACTTCAAGTATTATTGGAGTTCTGGCAGGAACTTCCGTATTGGGTGCAGGACTCTGTTTTATAACATACTTGTCATTCTCAGGAATCGGATCACCGGTATATGAAATTTCCGAGCCTACGATCAATCCCTTGTCTTCGATAAGGGAACGTGCTGCTTCGATCGGCATCTCGAGCAAATCCGGCACACGAATATTTTCCGGACCGGAACTATAAATAACTTCAATATTTTCTCCTCGAGGCAGCTCAGAGCCACCGGAAGGAACTGTACGTATTACAACATCCTTGGGAATAGTATCTGAAAATTCGGGGGTAAAATATGGCAGGAAACCTTCTGTACGCAGTCTTTGCTCTGCCATTACTCTGGTATCTCCCTCAACATCGGGGACTAAGACAGAATCCTGGCCGCTTGAAATATACAAGGTCAGCTTCTGTCCTTGTGGGCGTATCTTTAAGGAACCGTCAGATTCAGGTTCCTGGCGGAAAATAATACCTTCCAGCACAGATTCATCAACCCTGTAAAGCAGTTCAATCTCCATCCCTGCCCTTTGAAGCTCATTGAGGCGCTCAATAACATCATCATCATCAATCTCTTTCCCGGTAAAATTTTCCAGTGTAATTTCGATGTTCTCCGATGGCTTTTCGTTACCTGAGAAATTTTTGACCAGCCAGATTATCAGTAGAGCTAAGAGCACAATAGCGACGGCACTGATTGCAATAACAATTGCGGTATCCCGATAACGGGAAGAGCGTCGTTTATTGTATGTTCTGTCAATATCTTTGACCTTGTTGTAATTGTTCTTTCTTGACGGCACACCTAAGGCTGACGTTGAAGCCGGTTCAGATCGCTGAGCAGTTTGTGGAATTACACCGTATACACCATTGGGATCAACCATGAAAGCGTCCAGCTCATCAATAAATTCTCTGGCTGATCTATAACGAGCAGCAGGATTCTTTTGAATCGCACGGCCAACTATATCATCCAAGGCTTTAGGTAATTCAGGCTCATAATAACTGGGAGCCGGCGGGAATTCCTGCAAATGCTTTATTGCTATAGCAACGGAAGACTCACCATCAAAAGGTAGCTCCCCCGTCAGCATTTCATAAAATATAATGCCCAGTGAATACAAGTCTGAGCGTGTTGTCACTTCACCACCGCGGGCCTGTTCCGGTGAAAAATAATGAACCGAACCCATCACGACACCGCCGGTCAATGTAATCGTGTTCATGCTTGATGCTCTTGCAATTCCAAAATCAGTGACTTTTGC